>NZ_JBBMFO010000006.1:0-68391 GCF_040096015.1 Peptoniphilus hominis (ex Hitch et al. 2025)
AAAAGTGCAGTAGCAAGTGCAGCATATATAAGTGGAGAAAAAATAAAAAATGAATGGGACGGAGTAACCCATGACTATACAAGAAAAGAAAAAGTATTAGTAAAAAATATAATATTGCCTGATCATATACCAAAAGAATTTAATGATAGGTCTACCTTATGGAATAAAGTAGAAATGGCAGAAAAAAATTCTAATGCACAACTAGCAAGACAATTCATAATAGGACTACCAAAAGAATTATCTTTAATTGAAAATAAAAACCTAGTCGAAAGATTTATAAAAGAAAATCTAACATCACAAGGAATGATAGTAGATTATGCAATTCATGATGAGAGTCAAGATAAAAATGGAAATATTCATTGTCATATAATGACCATAATGCGACCCATAAACGAAAAAGGAGAGTTCTTAGCAAAATCAAAAAAAGAATATATCCTAGATGAAAAAGGAGAAAAAGTATTAAACAAAAATGGAAAACCTAAAACAAGAAAAGTAGAACTAACAACCTGGAACGATAAGGGCAATGTAGAAAAATGGAGAGAAAATTTTTCAGACCTTTGCAATGAATATCTAGCAAAAAACAAGATAGAAAAAAGAGTAGACCATAGGAGTTTTAAGAGACAAGGCATAAAACAAATACCAACAATACATCTAGGAGCAAGTGCTAGTGCAATGGAAAGAAAAGGGATAAGGACAGAAAAAGGAGATATAAATCGTGAAATAAAAAAACAGAATGAACTATTAAAAAACATAGGCAATGAAATAAAGAAAATAACATCATGGTTAGCAGGCTTTAAAGATAAGCTAAAAGAATCATATAAGGAATATAAAGACCAAAGTAAAAAGCAAATCGAAAATAAATCAGGACTCTTTAACCTCTATGAATATTTAAGCTTCTATCAAGAAATGCAAGAAAATAATAGAGCTGGATTATCATTTTATGGGAAAAGAAACAAAGCAATCTATGATCTAAAAAGATATGCAAGTGGAATAAATTATATAAGAGAAAATAAAATAAAAACCATATCAGACCTACAAGGGCATATAAACACCCTAAGAAGTAAAAACTCTGAAATATATAAGACCATAAAAGAAAACAGTCAAAAGATAGAAGACCTTAATAAGTGCTTAGCCTATGCAAAGACTGTAAGAAAAACAAAAGCAACCTACCAAGAATATGAAAGCAAGAAAATATTCAAAGAAAGCTTCTACAAGAATAATCAAAAGGAAATAGACCAACATATAAGGGCAAGAACCTTAATTGAAAAAATCAGTGGAAAGAAAAATTTAAGAGAAAAAGAATGGTTAGGAGAAATTAAAAACTTAGAAGATGAAATAAGCAAATTAAATACAGAGTCAGAAAAGATAAGAGAAAGATACAAGGAAATAAATCATATTAAATATGCAGTAGAAGTAGTGAATAAAGAATATGGTATCGACCTATCCATAGAAATTGACAAGGCGATTAAGAGAGGAGAGAAAGAAAGTATCATAGAAAAGATAAAAGAGTACAAGCAAGACAGTGACAGTTTTAATAAAAAAAGACAATCAGTCAAAGACTATTACAAAAATCAAGAAAGATAAGACCTGGTAAAAATATCTTATCCAAGCTATAATATGACCAAGATAATAAAGGCAGATCTAGGAGGTAATAGAGATGAATAAAAGGCAAGAGCTAATAGATGAACTAATAAAAGCGGATCAAGATGGAATATACAAAACATATAAAAGCACAGAAGAAATAAAAGCGATGAACAATGAAGAAGTACAGATATTATATTCCAACATGCAAAACTATCTATCAGACAAAAGAACACACACAAACTACTAAAGGTGGAAAGGTATTGTAAGCTATTTTAAATTATAAAAGGTACAAATACCTAAGAAAACTATAAAAACATCAAAATAAAGCATTCCACCACCAACAACAAGCAAATAAAAACAATCAAAGGGAAGTATAGAAAAATTAAAGCCTATACTTCCCTTTTTTTAATTCAAACAAAGGAGAGAAAACATGATAAACGAAGAAATAAGCAAAGAAGCAGGTCAAGCAGCACAAACCATAATATCATACACAATAAAGGCAGCAAAAGAATCAATAAATCTTGAAAAAGAAATAAGAAAAAAGATGAATGAAACTTTAGAAAAAGCAAACGGAAACCTAAAAAGCCTTATGGGCGATGAAATGAAAATAAAAGACCTCTACAAAAAAGGACAACTAGAAAATATAAGCATAGATCAAAGCGACCTCAAAGACTTAAAAAAAGAACTAAACAAACTTGGAATAAGTTTTTCAGTAATGAGAAACAAAGAAACTCAAAACTATGAAATATTCTTCCAAGCCAAAGACATAAAAGTAATGGAATATGCCTTTAAGCAAGTCATAGCCAAGGAAAATAAAAAAGAAAAAGAAAGTATCCTAAAGCAAATAAAGAAATACAAAGACCTATCCAAGAACAAGGATAAGACAAAAGAGAAAGTCAAAAGGAAAGTAAAAGAAAAAGTAAAACCAAGTAAAACAGATATGACCAGAGAAATCTAAGGGAGTAACGAAAAGTTACACCCTTAAATACCTATAATAACAAGACTTCTGAAAATCGGAAATCAAGAATTTCGATTATCGAAAATCAAGAAAGGAGCAGATATGGCAACAAACAAAAGATATTATTGGATAAAATTAAAAGAAGAATTTTTCACAGACAAAATAAACAGAGGACATTGTCCTTAATGAGTCCAACCCATGTCCGACAAGAGATAGAGATAGAGAAAGATATAGAGATAGATAATGAGAGAGAGGGAGAGATAGAAAAGATTTAATATTTTTGGTATAATTATAGAAATTAGATTTTGAAAATATTATGGATAATTGGCTTAAGAGCTGTAAGCTAAATGAAATAAAGAGAAAATGGCTACAACTTGTAGCCCCAAAAATATATAGGAGGTGAATTTTGTGGCAGAACAAAACAAGGAAATTGTAGTTATAGATGAAACTACAATTAAAAGTAAGATTTACTATATACGAAATCAAAAGGTTATGCTTGATTTTGAGCTTGCTGAAATATATGGGTATGAAACAAGAGCTTTTAATCAACAGGTAAAAAGAAATAATGAAAAATTTGATGATGATTTTATGTTTCAATTAACCGATGAAGAAGTATATGAACTTTCAAGATCACAAAATGTGACCTTGAAGAGAGGAACAGGTAGAGGAAGTAATATAAAGTATAATCCATATGCCTTTACAGAACAGGGAATATATATGCTCATGACTGTATTAAGGGGAGAACTTGCAGTTAAACAGAGCAAGGCTTTAATACGAATGTTTAAGCAAATGAAAGACTTTATTATTGAAAATCAAGATTTTATCAGTTCAAAAGAATTAGTACAAATTGCCATTCAAACCAACCAAAACACAAAAGATATTGCAGAAATAAAATCTCAAATGGCTACAAAAGAAGATTTGAAAAAGGTAATGGACAATTTTATAGACCCGGAAACATATAAACATTTCCTCTTGATGAATGGAGATAAGATAGAAGCTGATGTTGCCTATACAAAAATATATAAATCAGCAAAGAAAAGCATTTATGTAATAGATAACTATGTAGGACTTAAAACATTGGAACTTTTAAGAGCTGCAAGAGATAAGACTCAAATCATAGTCTTTAGTGATAATGTCAAGAACAAGGATATGCTTACAAAAAATATCTTAGATGATTTTAGAAAAGACTATCCCAATATAGACCTGAAACTGAAGATAGCAGGTAAAAAATATCACGATAGATATATAGCAATAGACTATGGAACAGAAAATGAAGCCTTTTATCTTTGCGGAGCATCGTCAAAGGATGCAGGAAATAAAATATCAAGTATTACCAAGATAGAAGAATCTTCTAAAGATATGTACCATGATATGTGTTAGTAAGATGTTAAATAATAAAGACTTAAAAATTTAATATATAATGATGTTAAATCATAGCAATACACAAGGCGGTAGAATTAAAAACTATCGTCTTTTTTTATTTGAAGAAAGGTAGGAGAGCATGGCAGATAAAAGAATGTTTTCACTAAAGATAGTGGATAGCGACTTATTTTTGGATATGCCACTAAGTAGTCAATGCCTGTATTTTCATCTATCAATGAGGGCAGATGATGATGGTTTTGTGGACAATCCAAAGAAGATAATAAAAATCATAGGAGCAAATGAAGATGACCTAAAAATCTTAATAACAAAAGGCTTTGTGATAGTCTTTGATCAAGGAATTATCGTCATTACTCATTGGAAGATAAATAACTTTATTAGAAAAGACAGATATAAGCCAACAATGTATATAGAGCAGAAACAGCAGCTTTATCAAACGGACAATGGAGCATATATTTCAGAAGAAAAAGTTGGTTGTCATCTGGTTAACCAAAGGTTGTCAAGTGGTCAACCCAGTATAGATAAGGGTAGATTAGATAAGGTTAGTATAGATAAGGGGAGAGAAGAACAGTCCACTCCCATATTCTATGGAGAATTCAAAAATGTAAGGCTAAGCAAAGAAGAATATCATAAGTTAAAGGGTAAGCTGCAAAGTCATACAGATACAATGATTGAAAAGCTATCAAGATATATCAAAAGCTCTGGGAAATACTATAAAGACCATTATGTAACAATCCTTAATTGGTATGAAGAAGATAAAGACAAACTAAGACAGAAAGGTGGAAATAAAAAAATGAACTATGATGTAGGAGAATCTTTATAGATAAAAAGAGGTGGAAAGGCATTATTAAAGACTTTAAGTATGAAAAGGTATAAAAGTATGCCAGAGATAATAAAAAGATAAATATGACACTTTAAAGGCGATTAGAAAATTAAAAATCTAATCGCCTTTTTTTTATTGCATGAAAGGATAAGCTATGACAAAAAGACAAACAAAATATATTGTAAAAAGAAATTATGATAATAGAAGAACAGACACAGACGCTTTTCTAAGACTAATAAAAAAATCAAGCAAATTAAGTAAGGACAATGAAATTGAGTATAACAAATATAATATTGATAGTAATAAAAAAGAGTGCTATAATAAAAATAGTTTTAGAGAAAGTTGTGTTATTTCCGAAAACTCAAACAAGGAGGAATAGGAAATGATACAAACAAATTCAAATCACTTTTCATTCAAAGCTGCAATTTATTGCAGACTATCTAAAGATGATGAGCAGAAAGGAGAGAGTGCCAGCATACAAAACCAAAGGGAGCTTTTAGAAAACTATGTAAAATCAAGAGGTTGGAGTATTTACGATGTATATATAGATGATGGATATACTGGATTAAATACAAATAGACCGTCATTTCAAAGACTAATTAGAGATATTGAAAATAAAAAAGTGGATATAGTCATCACTAAGGACTTATCAAGGCTTGGAAGAAACTATTTGCAGACTGGATACTATACAGAAAATTTCTTCCCAAAGAACAATGTCAGATATATAGCTTTAAATGATGGAGTAGATACCTTTCAAGAAAACAACGAAATAGTTCCTTTTAAAAATGTTTTAAACGAGTTTTATTCAAGAGATGTTTCTAAAAAGATGAAATCTGCCTATATGACAAGAGCAAGGCAAGGGAAATTTATTGGTTGTCTTGCTCCAATAGGATATAGGAAAGATAATGATGATCCACATAAATTAGTAATCGATGATGAAACTTCATGGATTGTTGAAAAAATTTTTGATCTTGCTTTTAGTGGTTATGGAGTACAAGCAATTAGAAGAAGACTTTTTGAAGAAAAAATACCTACACCTACCTGGTGGAATAGAAAAAAAGGACTTAGAAATAAAAAAACTAAGTTAGAAATGACCGTAGATGGTGGAGAGTATTGGTGGGATTGCACAACCCTAAAAGAAATTATTGAAAACCCAGTTTATATTGGTCATATTGCTAGTCAAAAAGTTAATTATAAATTCAAAGTAGGTTGGTTATCCGATAAACCTAAAGAGGAATGGATAATAGTAGAAAATACACACGAACCAATTATTTCTGAAGATATTTATAATATAGCAAATGAAAAATTAAAGAGCAGGAGAAGACCATTTAAAAATGGAGAAGAAAGTATATTTGCAGGCATTGTGAAATGTCCCGATTGTGGAAAATCTTTAAATCTTGGAAGAAACAAATCGAAAAAAAGAGAAAAGTTACTCACTTGTAACACTTATAGAAGATACGGAAAGTCATTATGTAGTCAACATAGAATTTATTACGATACTCTTTATGAGATAGTGCTTAAAGATATTAGAAAAAATGCAGAAATAGCATTAAAAGATGAAAAAGAAATCATAAAAGCACTTGAAAAATCACGAGAAATTGATAATGAAGAAGAACAAAAATTTATTATGGATAAGATTTACGAAGATCAGATAAGAGTAGAAGACTTAACTAAAAAGATTGAAAGACTATATGATGACTGGCTCGATAACAAGATAAGTGAAAGTAACTTCCAAAAAATTCTTGAAAAATCACAAAACGAACAAGATTATCTAAACCAAAGAATAGAAGATAATCAAAAATTGATTGTTAAAGAAGATCTTGAAGATATTAATGTCAAAAAATGGATTGAACTCATAAAAAAACATAAGGATATAAAGAAGCTGGACAAAGAAACCTTAAACGAACTCATCTCAAAAATCTACGTTCACGAAAAAGAAGTAGTGAATGGAGAAATCACCCAAACAATTGATATTTACTACAATTTCATAGGAAATACAGACACACTACAAGTATTTTACAATCTCTAATTAGGCATAAAGCAGCTTATGGCTGGAGGGGGAATTGTACTCATAGGTTTAAAACTAATACCGCTATTAGCAAACGTGTTAAAATAAAATGTTTAATATAGTAGATAAGATCAAAGAGTTTTTTTCGGAGATACTTATTGATATGATCAAGGAAAATTTAAGCGGAATGCTCCTTGATATAAATGACAAAGTATCAACGATAGCAAATGAGGTAGGAAAGACTCCGAGTGGATGGAACTCGGAGGTTTTCCACTTCATAAAGTCTATTTCAGAAAATGTTATACTTCCCATAGCAGGTCTTATCATAACGGCCGTACTATGTATTGAATTAATTCAAATGGTAATGAACAAAAATAATATGCATGACACAGATACCTTTGATTTTTTTAAATATATGATAAAAATGTGGATAGCAGTATGGCTTGTATCTCATGCTTTTGACTTTTCTATGGCAGTATTTGATGTGGCACAGAATTTAATAGGAAAGGCAGCAGGTGTGGCAAATGCTAGTGCAAAAGTTTCTCCGGGTGATATAGCTAATATGGTAGATAGCCTAAAAGGAGAGTCAATAGGAAAATTAATGACTATAGTACTAGAGACATCAATTGTAAAGATGATAATTCAAGGGATATCAATACTCATTACAGTTATTCTATACGGCAGGATGATAGAAATATATATTTATACTTCAGTTTGCGCAATACCTTTTGCCACAATGGGTAATAAAGAATGGGGAAGTATTGGAACAAACTATATAAGAGGGCTCTTCGCACTTGGATTGCAAGGTTTATTCTTACTTATATGCGTAGGAATTTATGCCGTACTTGTTAAGACTTTAAATATATCAGACATACACAAAAGTATTTTTGAATTACTAGGATACACCTTGATACTCGGTATAACTATGATGAAATCAGGAAGTATTGCAAAATCAATTTTAAATGCTCATTAATAAAAAAGGAGAAGATGATGAAAATTAGAAGAAAAAAGGACAAAAAAATTAATCTAAAAACACTTGGAACAATAGGACTCCCAATACTTTTAATAGGAGGATATATTACAAGAGAAATACAAAATAGAATGATTATAAGAAAAACATCGGAAGTTTTAGATAATAGAGAAGAAACGAATGAAAAAGTCTTAGAAATAGCAGTGAATATGGGAAAATCATTAGAAGATCTGAACAGAGAAGATATATATGGCTTTTACTTAGAGGGGTTAGAATAATGGCTTATGTAAATGTCCCAAAGGACTTAACAAAAGTAAAAACAAAGGTAGCTCTAAATCTAACAAAAAGACAATTAATTGGCTTTACAATTGCAGGTCTAATAGGCTTTCCAGTATATTTAATGGTAAAAAAAGTGCTGCCTAATGACCTATCTATGTTAATTATGATAGGTGTGTCTTTTCCTATAATATTTGCAACTCTTTATGAAAAGGACGGGATCTATTTTGAAAAATATTTAAAGTATATTATAGATAAGAAAAGACAGACAAGTATAAGGATATACAAGACAGAATGTATTTATGATATAAAGAAACAAAGAAAGGAAAGGAGTAAATGAATCAAATACAGAAAAAACAACAGAAAAAATTAAATCAAGAAAAAAGAAATTTAAAAAAACAAAAAGAAGATTTAAAAAGCATTAGTATAAGTCAAAAAAAGATGAAAAAAGCAAATATTTCTAAAGAAAAAGGAAAGCCCAAAAAGAAGCTTTCCTTTTTTGGTGGGAAGAAGAAAAAGAGCGTTCAGGAAACAATCCCTTATTTAAGAATGATGAGAAATGGGATTTGCCAAGTTGAGAAGAATAAATTTAATAAAATGATACGTTTTTTAGATATTAACTATCAGCTTTCCACAGAAGAAGATAAGGAAAGTATATTTAATGAATTTTCAAGTTTTTTAAACTATTTTGATCCAAGTGTTGATATAGAACTTTCATATATTAATCGCATAGGAAAAAATGAAGAAGTAGAAAAAAACATCAATGTTCCGGATAGAAACGATTCATATAATGAAATACGAAAAGAGTACAGGGAAATGCTAAAAAACCAGAGTCAAAAAGGAAATAATGGACTTACTAAATATATGTATATCACCTTTAGCTTACAAGCACAAGATTTAAAAGAGGCTACTACAAGACTTGAAAGAATGGAAATGGATATATTAAATAACTTTAAGCAGATGGGAGTAAAAGCTTATGTATTAAGTGGATATGAAAGGTTAAAGGTTATTCACGATATATTAAATCCGAATAAGAATTTTGTTTTTTCCTTTGAAGACCTAAAATATAGTGGACTATCTACTAAGGATTATATAGTACCAGCATCATTTAACTTTTCATCTCACAATCAATTTAAAATTGGAGAATACTTTGGAGAAGTAAACTTTCTGCAAATTCTAGCACCTGAATTATCAGATAGATTATTATCAGAATTTTTAGGAGTTGAAGAAAATATGATTGTAACATTTCATATAAATTCAATTGATCAAACAGAAGCTATAAAGATGATTAAAAGAAAAATAACGGACTTGGATAAAATGAAAATTGAAGAAAATAAGAAGGCTATAAGATCAGGATATGATATTGATATTCTTCCAAGTGATTTAATTACCTATGGTAATGATGCTAAGAAACTATTGGTAGAACTTCAAAATCATAATGAGAGAATGTTTGTCATAACTATTTTGTTTACAAATATGGAAAAAAGTAGAAAGAAATTGAGTAATATAATCTTTCAACTAAATTCAATAGCAGGTAGGCATAATTGTGTATTGAAAAATCTTAACTATAGACAGGAACAAGGACTAATTTCATCCCTACCACTTGGAAAAAATGAAATCGAAATAAAAAGAGGACTTACAACTAGCTCTACAGCAGTCTTTATTCCTTTTACAACAGAAGAGCTGTGCTTAGAAGGAGAGAGCTTATACTACGGATTAAATGCTTTAAGTCGTAACATTATTATGACAGATAGAAAGCTTTTAAAGAATCCAAACGGTTTAATACTTGGAACGCCTGGTAGTGGTAAATCTTTTTCGGCTAAAAGAGAAATTACCAATGCTTTTTTAATCACACAAGATGACATCATTATCTGTGATCCGGAAGGTGAGTATGGAAATTTAACTAAGGCACTAGGTGGAGAAGTTATAAAAATATCGCCAACAAGTAAGGATTATATAAACCCGTTGGATATAAATGTAGACTATGCCGATGAAGACAATCCCTTATCTTTAAAGTCTGACTTTATTCTTTCACTGTTTGAACTTGTAGTAGGAAAGGAAGGATTAAGTGCAGAAGAAACTTCAGTAATTGATAGATGTCTTCCAATATTATATAAGGATTACTTCGACAATCCAATTTCTGAAAATATGCCAATTTTAGAAGATTTATATAATTTACTTTTAAAACAAGAAGAAAAGGTAGGGAAAAAATTAGCTGTAGAAATGGAAATTTATGTCAAAGGCAGCCTCAATGTATTTAACCATAGGACTAATGTAGATACAGGAAATAGAATTCTTTGTTATGACATTAAGGAATTAGGAAAGCAACTTAGAAAAATAGGTATGTTAATTGTTCAAGATCAAGTGTGGAATAGAGTAACTATTAATAGAAATAAGAAGGAAACCAGATATTACTGTGACGAATTCCATTTGCTTTTAAGAGAAGAACAAACAGCCTCATATTCCATAGAAATTTGGAAGAGATTTAGAAAATGGGGCGGAATTCCAACAGGATTAACACAAAATGTAAAGGACCTTTTAGCCAGTCCCGAAATAGAAAATATATTTGATAATACAGATTTTATCTTAATGCTTAATCAAGCATCTGGAGATAGGGAAATTTTAGCTAACAAGTTAAATATATCTCTTTATCAGTTATCCTACGTCACAAATTCCAATGAGGGAGAGGGATTACTATTCTACGGAAACACAATAGTACCTTTTGTAGATAGATTTCCTAAAGATACAAAATTGTATAAGTTAATGACAACTAAACCAGAAGAATTAAAGGAAGGGATAGAAATTGATAGACAGAGAGAAGTTAAAAACTAACTATATTATTAATTTAGATGCAATTTCTGCTCTAAAGGAATTTCCAGATAAAACATTTGATTGCTGTATTACATCTCCTCCATATTATGGACTTAGAGATTATAAAGCAGAAGGACAAATTGGAAGAGAAGAAAGTCCGGAGGAATATTTAAATAAATTAATTGAAGTCTTTAGAGAAGTAAAAAGAGTATTAAAAAAAGAAGGAACACTTTGGGTAGTTATTGGAGATTCTTATGCAGGGACAAGAAGCAAAAAAGAATATAAAGATCCTAAAAATATAGAAGGAAGAAGTGGTCAAAAAGAGTCTATTACAGAAAAACTCAGTGGCTACAAGGCAAAAGACTTAATGGGGATACCTTGGCAACTAGCTTTAAAATTAAGAGAGGACGGTTGGTATTTACGAAGCGATATTATTTGGCATAAGGAAAATGCCATGCCTGAGTCTTGTAGAGATAGACCATCAAGGTCTTATGAACATATCTTCCTACTATCAAAAGCAAGAAAGTATTTCTATAACTTTGACGCTATGAAAGAACCAATAAAAGAAATAAGCAAGAAAAGATATATGAGGGCAAGGGGAAATAATAATAAGTATTTACAAGAAGGCACAGGAGCTAAAAGACAGAGCATAAATGAAGCAAGAGAGTATGGAGAATATATAGGAGATAATGTCCCTAAGTTTAGAAACAATAGAGATATTTGGACTATTAACACCAGTGCGTTTAAAGGAAAACACTATGCGGTATTTCCACCAAAACTGGTAGAACTTTGTATAAAAGCAGGATGTCCTAAAAAAGGCTTAATTCTTGATCCTTTTATGGGTTCAGGAACTGTTGGAATGGTAGCTATTAGGATGGACAGAGAATATATTGGAATTGACATAAACAAAGACTACTGTCAAATAGCTAAAGAAAGGATAGAGAAAAATATGAAATAGGAGGTATATATGAAAAAGAAAGGGAAAGTAAACCCAAGAGATGTACCAAAGACCAAACTTATATCAGAAAAGAAAGAAGAAAGCAATGAAAAATTCAGTAGTACAGAGAGAACATCAGATTTTTCAAAAAAAGAAATTAATAAAGTAAAAAGCAGGAATAACATAGACAATAATGATGAAAACTCTAAGTATTATTCATCTCATTTGCAAGAAAATAGTCAGGATTTACTCAACGAAAAAGATAAGTCAAATAGAGGAAGAAGACAAAGAAAAAACCATGAGGAAAAATTTTCAGAAACTTTCTATCATAATGAATATCAGCCAGAATATTCGCAACAGCAGCATAGAAAAATGGAAGAAAATGAGGAAAGTAGATATGGTGAATATCACGGGCAAGAAACAGAATATAGGCTAAGTAATTTTAAAGAAGATTTTAATGATGGAGTAATTTCAAATAACTCTAATATAAAAAGTAGCATTTCTCCTCAAAAAAATTGCAAGGGGGATAGTAATTTAAAATGGAAGAAAAACGTTGAGAGTGAAACTTTTAATGATGTGCCAGAGAAAAAAATAAGGAGATTTAGAAAAGAAGATAAGAATTTTAATAGAGAGGTAAGTTCAACATATGATCCATTATCACAGGACTCAGATAATGATGGTGTCATAGATCGCTATGACATGAACTTTAGTGATAGCAATGTATCCTATAGGGATACAAGAGATGACTATAAGTATTTACCATCTTCTGATGTGCAAAGAAAAAATTGGGATGGTTATTCTATTCTTGGTAAGAAAGGGAAAGAAAGCTTTCAAAAAAACACCTTAAAAAAACTTTATCAATCTCAAAGTCAGTTTAAGGATAAAGGGGAAAAAGCAGAATTAAAATCTTTAAATGGGAAGTTTAGAAGAAAAGATCTATCATATAAGGCAAATGAAGAAGATAAAAAAATAATTCAAGACCTGAATACTAATAAAAAACAAAATAGCAAATATTTCAAAGGCAAAGTTAGAAATTTAGAAGAAAAAAATATGCTAATGGGTAGGGTTTCTAGTGGGAAATTTAGACAGGATAGCCTATCTGAAGGATTTAAAAGTGAATCTGAAAAAAATAAAGATAAATATAATATAAATAAAAAGAATCAAGAAAAAATAGGCACGAAAAAAGAAATCTTCAAACAGGAAAAAAACGTAATAAAAAATGAGAATCTTGAAGTAGATGAACTTGATTTAAATCATAGTGGAATTTCTAATAAAAACAAGGGAAAGAAAAGACAAATAAAAGACTCTTTTGATAATACTATAAAGAAAAGCAACTTTGATCCAAAGAAAGAATACACCAGGACAAAAAAAGAAGTACAGGATTCTAAAAATGTATCTGAAGAAAATAAGGTAGATACAAAAAATAAAACTAAATTCCATTCTAAAAAAGATAACAAAAGTGAAAAAGATAAGTTTTATAAAAAGGAAGAAAAAATATCAAAACTATATGAGAAAAAGAATAAAAAGGAAAAAGAGTTAATTAAGTATAAGAAAAAGTCAAAAAAATCGGGTTTAGAAAAACCTATTACTTTTGCGAGTGCTATGACGGCAAACTACCTATATAGTGGGAAAGATGATAATGCAGGCGTTAACGCTGCTTATAAGCTTAGTAGAACTACCGAAGCTATTGGCAGAGAAATTAGCCATCTTAGAAGAAAAAAACCTTTAAAAACTCAAAGAAAAATAAAATCTTTAGAAGGAAAAATTTATAAGAAAGAAAGTAAACTCCTCTTTCAAAGAAATTTTGAAGAATTGAAGAAGACTAAAGCTTATCAAAACTCTAATAAATTGAATCGATTTTTTATGAAAAAGAAGTTTCAGAGAGATTTTAGGAAGAAACACGGGGAAGGTTTAGTAAATAGAATAAAGAAATCTTTCGCTAATATTGGAAAGAAAACATTGGAAGTTTTAAAAAACAAAGGATATAAGCAAATTTTAATTGCCCTTTGTATTTTAGGACTTTTTTTTATGCTATTTCAAGGAATTAGCAATGTTGGCAGTCTTACTTCAGGATTAACAAGTAATGTTATAGCTACAAGCTATCTATCAAAAGAAGAAGTTTTAATGGATATTAATAATGAATTTACAAGTTATGAATATGCATTACAAGATGAAATAGATAGTATTAAAGAAAATTATCCAAATTATGATGAATATCATATAAAAGGAGATTCTGTTGGTCATGATCTACACGAGCTTTTTAGCTATTTAACAGCAAGATATGGAGAGATTAAGTCAGCTGAAGAGATACAAAAAGAATTAAAAAAACTATTTAATCAAATGTATGAGAAAAAATATACTTCAAAGTCTATTACAAAATATGACAGTGAAGGAAATCCATATACCTATAGAATTCTAACATTAACTATAAAAAAGAAAAGTATTGATGAAATAGCAAGAGAAGAATTTGCAAACTATGAAACAAATATGGCTCATTATTTAGCATTACTTGATAGTCAGGGAAATATGAGTGGATATTTTGGATCAAGCTATGGGAACTTGGGAGAGATTATAGACAATCCAAACTTTGGAAATCCCGGTCTTGCTTTTGATTCTGAAACTGCCAAAGCCTTATTTAATGAAGCAGAAAAACATATAGGCAAAAGATATGTGTTTGGAGCAAGTGGACCATCTAACTTTGACTGTTCAGGTTTTGTATGTTGGTCATTTACAAAGTCTGGTGTAAAGAGAATGCCAAGAACTACAGCTTGGCTTATTTATAAAAACTATTGTAATCCAATATCTCCAAGCGAGGCAAAACCTGGGGATATTATTTTCTTTAAAGGCACATATAATTCCGGTACGCCAATTTCTCACGTAGGGATATATGCCGGAAATGGAATGATGCTCCATGCAGGAGATCCTATCCAATATACCAGTATAAACTCAAAATATTGGAAAAATCACTTTTATTCCTTTGGTAGACCAAAATAAGGGGGGAGTAAAAATCTATGAATAAAAAATTAATCAGAAACATAGAAAAACAGAAGAATTTAAGAAAGAAAAAAGAAGAAATTGAAATAGAACTTCAGTTATTAGTAGAGGAACAAGAAGAAATAGAAAATTTAGAGGTCATCAAGGAATTTCGAAGTCAAAAAATATCTCTTGATGAATTTTTATTTATTGTTAGAAAAAATAAGGAAGAAGAAAATAGAGAAAGACAAGAACTTAAAAGAAAAGATACAAATGAAAGTGAGGAAAATTTATGAAAAAAATAACAAGTGGAATTTTAGCTGTGATAATGCTACTTGTAAGTCTAGTGAATATAGTGGCTGTAAGTCCTGTATATGCAAGTACAGATTATAAGGTAGAGTGGACGGAAGATGATTTTATGTATTCCTCTGAGGGAAATATAATTGCCTTTAGTGATAAGGGCTTAGAAAAGAAAGAAAAGACAAATATTCTAGTATTTCCTGAAGGAACGAAATCTATAAATGGAAATTATTCTTTAAGTCATTCAAATGATGAACTTAGATATAAAAGAGAATTTGGACGTGGCAAACATTGGGATAAAGTAATTATTCCTGATTCTGTTAAGCATTTAGGTTATGCTGCCTTTTACGAAGCAAGTATAGATGAAGTAAAACTGTCAAATAGTCTAACTTATCTTGGTGGTTTAGCATTTTTCAATTGTGGACTTAGAGAAGTAACTTTACCTGATACTTTGGTAAATATTGAACATAATGCTTTTGAAAGAAATAACCTTCAAGAATTAACTATACCTAAGTCTGTGAAGACAATTGAACAGTATGCTTTTTCAAGAAATAAATTGCACACTATAAAAGTTTTAGGCAATCCAAATATTAACAGTAAGGGAGTATTCCATAATCAAGAAGTTGAGTATAGACCAAAACAAAATCCATTTTACGAAAATCATTTTGGTTTCAACGGAAATCAAGGATTCAAATTTATTCCTAATGGATTGAGGTATGAAAATGGAGAGTTTGTCTTTGATAAGAATGTAGATAGTGTAGAAGTTGAATTTGATTATAACAATGATATGTATCAAGGAAAGATGACTATATACAATCCAAATAAATATTCCATTGATACTCAAACAGATTTAACAGGACAAGATATTGATGAAAAGGACAATAAGATTGATGATTTAACTAAAAACATTAAGGATTTAGAAAATCAGATCAAAGATTTAAATGATAAAAAACAAGAAGACCAATCAAAGATAGATGAGTTAAAGGAAAAGTTAGAATCTTGCAAAGATAATGGAGAGAAACTAAAACAAGAAAAAGCTAAGCTAGAAGAAGAGATTAGAAATAAAGATAATAAGATTGCTCAATTGAATAAAGAAATTGAGGAACTTAAAAATTCTAATAATGATGAACTAATAGCAGAAATTACTCAGCTTAAAGATGAATTAAAAAGATTACAAGATGAAAATGCAAAACTAAAAGAAGATTATTCATCTACAAAATGGGAGTTAGAGGCTGAGAAAGAAAAGACCGATAAAAACGAAAATAAAATCAAAGAAATGCAAGAAAAGCTCGAGTCTTTAGAAGGAGAACTTGCAAAGAAGACTAAAGAAATTGAGGATAAAGATAATAAAATTAAGGGTTTGGAAAAAGCTCTTGATGAAAAAGATACTAAGATAAAAAACTTAGAGTCTAAAAGGAAAGAGACAGAAAATTCTAAGTCAGAATGCTGTAAGAAAATTGAACAGCTTCAAAAGTCTATTGATAGTTTAAAAGAAACTTCTGAAAATACAAAAAAAGAATTAGAAGAGAAGATTAAAGAACTAGAAGAAAAACAAAAAGCTTCTGAAGAAGAAATTAAAAAGCTAAAAGAAGATTTAGATAAGAAAATTGAAGAAGCAAAGAAGTTAATCGAGGAAGCAAATAAAAAATCGAAAGAAGAACTTGAGAAACAAGCTAAAGATGAAAAAGACAAAAATCTAAACCAAGACTTATCTAAGAAATTAGATGAACTTCTAAAACTCCAAAAAGAAAATAAAGAGAAGAAAGAAGATAAGAAATCTCAAGATAAGAAGTGGGACGAAACTTTGAAAGCTGATGACAAGAATATCCTAAATCAATTTGATCTTAACAAGATGAAAAAGCAAGAGGAACAACAAGGCAAAAAACAAGTTAAAGATGAAAAAGAATTTGCAGTTTTCCAAGTAGACAAAAACTTTTATAACATTATCAACAAAGATGGTAAGACAACAGTATATATGGATGTAAAGACTTATGTAGATCAAGGAAGAACTATGATTCCAGTAAGATATATTGCTTATACTCTAGGTTTTAATGTTGAGTATGACAACTCTACTCGTGAAGCTATTTTCTCAAATAAAGAGAATAATATCTTAGCAAAAAAGACATTAAGACTAAATATTGATACTGGTGTCATGAAAGATTCAGATGGAAAGGTCTACAATTCAGATGTTAAGCCAGTTATTATAAATGGAAGAATTCATGCTTCAATTTCAAATATTGCTAAAGCTTTTGGAGCAAGTCATGGAGATATTAAAGATGGCAAAAATCAAACAATAGAATGGGACAATACTAGAAAAGCAGTCTATGTATTTAAAAATGTAAAATAAGAAAGGATAGAAAAATGAATAAGAGTATTAAACGAGGAGTAGCCATAGCGTTACTCCTTTTTACATTTACAGTACCAGCAACTACATTTGCGATGACAAATGAAGATCAAATAGAAAGTCAAAACGAATCAATCTATGAACCACAAAAAGAAGAATTTGAAAAAATGTTGAAAGATGATGTTTTTACACCATCAAAAGAAGAGATTCCTTATCAAGATGTTCCAAGAATACCAGGAAATATAAGTGAAGCAAACAAGCCTTCAAATAATACTCCTAAGAAAACACCACTTGTAAAAGGTGGTAATACTAAGGCAGTAAATAATCTTGCGACACAAGAAAATAAGGCAAGAGGTTCAGTAATTGAGAATGTAGATAGGAATGGAAAAGATATTACACCAAGTGGAGATACAGAAAAAGATAAAGAAAATCCAGTAGATGTAAGACAATTTTTAACATTTCAAACTAAAAGTGGAAAAACTATGCACCTCATTGTAGATCATTCGGAAAATCAAGAAAATGTACAATTACTAACAGAAGTTGGAGAACAAGATCTACTAAATATGATTGAAGGAGAAAGTGAAGCAAAGCCAAAAGAAGAAGTAGTAAAAAAAGAAGAACCGGTGGAGGAAAAACCGAAGAAAGAGGAGAAAGAAGAAAAGAAATCAGGGATAGGACTTTATTTATTTATGGGTTTAATTATTGTTGGTGTAATGGGTGCAGGATATTACTTCAAAATCTATAAAAAAAATGAAGAAGCAAGTTTTGAAGATGAGCAAGATTATAATGAATTAGAAGATGATTATGAATCTGAAGGGGAGGATTATGATCTTGAAGATAAGGAAGATACAGAAATTATTCCAGATGAAGATGAATTTTAATCTTCTCAATGATTTAAGCAGTAGATTAAGGAAAACAATAAACTCAATTATCGTATAAATTTATAAACATACGATAGAAAAGTACAACTACAATTCTGGAACTTTAATAAAAAACGATGAACAAAACGACAGCCCAAACTTAATATATAAGGAAAGCTAAGTAGAAATGATGGATTATATAATTAAGAATTCGCTGATATTAAATTTCTTGATAATTTTGAAATAAATTGGGCTAGAAATTCAAATGTTTGTTGCAAACACACTTATAAAAGTATATAATATAAGTGTAAACGCAACAAGGGGATGAATATAATGAATTATAGAAAGCAAATTGAAATACATCTAAAAAAATCAGGTGGAATTATAACATCTGCTTATTGCAGAGAAAATAACATACCTACAGTATATTTAAGTAGACTAGCAAAAGAGGGAAAATTGTTTAGAGTTCAAAAAGGAATATATATTATTGAAGAAAGTGATTACGATGATTACTATTTTTTTCAATATCAGTATAGAAAGGCGATATTTTCCTATGAGACAGCTTTGTTCCTACTTGGGGTAACGGATAAAATTCCATGGAGAAAAGATGTTACAGTATACAATGGATATAAATTTAATGAGAAGCAAGATACACTTAATATCAATTATGTAAAAAAATCTATTTATAATCTAGGAATTATACAGAAAAAAACAATGTTTGGAAACATTGTGAATGTTTACTCCTATGAAAGAATACTTTGTGATTTTATTTATAACAAAGAAAAAATGGATACTGAAGTTTATGTAAAACTCATTCGTTCCTATTCTAAATATAAGGATAAGGATATACATTCTCTATATGAAATAGCAAGAAAAATGGGAATAGAAGATAAAGTAAAGGAAGTTATGGAGGTGGTATATGAATAAAGCAAAGTTAACCGCCATTTGTCATAATATAAGTAAAGAATCAGGACTCCCATTTAATTCAGTAATGTTATATTATTTTTTGGAGAGCATATTAAAAAAATTAGCACAGAGTAAGTATCATGAAAAATTTATTTTTAAAGGAGGTTTTCTTTTATCAAATGTAGTAGGCATAGATTCAAGAAGTACAGTAGATATAGATTTTCTTTTAAGAAATATGCATTTATCAGAAGAAAATGTATTAAAAACAATACAAGAATCACTAGAAGCAAGTTATTCAGATGATATATCCTATAAAGTACATGGAATAAGTAAAATCAAGGAAGATGACCAGTATGGAGGGTTTCGTGTAAGTATACTTTGTAGGATGGAGAATATAAGACAAATTGTACCTCTTGATATTGCAACAGGTGATGTTATCACACCACATCCCATAGATTACAAATATATAAGTGCTTTTGGGCAAGAAGATATTTTAATTAAAGCCTATCCTATTGAAACAATTGTGGCAGAAAAAATTCAAACAATATACTCTAGGGGGTTTTTAAATAGCAGAAGTAAGGATTACTACGATCTTTATATAATTTATAAATTAAAAGATAAAGAAGTTGATACCAAGATATTAAAAGAAGCATGTATTAGAACTTTTGATTATAGAAAAGCGGAGTTTGATATAGATAAAATCATCAGTTTAATGAGAATGTTAAAAACAGATCAAGCTTTTTTAGATAGATGGAATTCTTATTCGAAGAAAAATCTTTATGCTAGAGATATAAAGTTTGAAGATGTAATAGATAATGGAATAAATATTATAGATAAAATAAAAAATCAGTAGAGCTATAAAAAAATGAGGGATTGAAAATTTAATCTCTCATTTTTTTATTAAAAAACTAAAGGAGGAAAAATGAAATTAGTAATCGCAGAAAAACCAAGTGTTGCAGCATCAATAGCAAAAGTTATAGGAGCAAAAAATAGAAATAATGGATATTATGAGGGAAATGGATATATTGTTTCATGGTGTGTTGGACATTTAGTACAAATGGCAAATCCTGATGTGTATGATGAAAGATATAAGAAGTGGAGAATTGAAGATTTACCTATTATCCCAAAAGAATACAAGTATGAGGTAACGAAGACAACTAAAAAACAGTTTAATATTCTTAAAAGGCTAATGAATAGTATTGAAGTTGACACCATTATTAATGCTTGTGATGCTGGTAGAGAAGGAGAATCTATCTTTAGACTTGTATATATGATGGCAAATTGTAAAAAGAAAATGAAACGTCTTTGGATTTCCTCAATGGAAGATTCTTCCATAAAAGAAGGATTTAGCAACTTAAAAGATGGAAGTAACTATGATAATCTTTTTGATTCAGCTAAGGCTCGTGCCATAGCTGATTGGCTTGTTGGAATGAACATAAGTAGACTTTACTCCTGTCTATATAATGAAAATTATAGTGTAGGAAGAGTACAAACACCAACTTTATCAATGATTGTGAATAGAGATGATGAGATAAATAGTTTTAAAAAAGAAAAATATTATACAGTGGAGATTTCCATGAATGGATTAACACTGTCGACAGATAGAATTGATGATAAGATAGTGGCAGAGCAGCTAAAAAACTTAATTGAAGAAAGAATTGAAATAACCGATGTAATTAAAAAAGAAAATATCACAAAGCCTAATCTACCACTTGATTTAACAACACTTCAAAGAGAATGTAATAAGTATTTTGGATACAGTGCAAAACAAACACTAGATTATGCCCAAAGTCTGTATGAAAAGAAGTATATTACCTATCCACGAACAGATTCAAGATATTTGACAGTAGACATGATAGAAAGCACTGTAAATAATATTATAGGGAAAAATGATTTTGATACAGAAAGAATTAAGGTAGTTTTTAATACTGAAAAAGTTACAGATCATCATGCAATAATTCCAACGATAAGTTCGTTAAATAAGGATATTTCAGATCTTCCGGAAAGTGAAGCCAAAGTATATAGACTTATAACAAATAAACTCTATGCAAGTTTTGGATACCCACTTGTAGAAAATACAACAAAGATAGTGGCTGAATTTGACGGGTTTGAATTTATAAACACTTATAAAATAATTGCTGAAGAAGGATTTACAAAATATTTAGAAGAATATAAATCAAAGAAGAAAGAAGATATACAACTTCCTGATGTAAAAATAGGAGATTTTTTATATATTGAAAATAAAGATATAAAAGAGAAGTATACAAATCCACCTAAACACTTCACTGAAGACACACTCTTAAAAGCAATGGAAATAGCTGGGAATGATGAATTAGTTAAGGATGTTGAAGTTGAGAGAAAAGGACTTGGTACTCCTGCTACAAGAGCGGGAATAATAGAAAATTTGATATACAAAGGTTATATAAAAAGAGAAAAGAAAAATCTAATATCAACTAGAAAGGGATTAAACCTAGTGACTATAGTTATAGATGAGTTTAAATCTCCAAAGACAACAGCAAAATGGGAAATGAGATTAAGTGATATAGCAAAGGGTAAGGAATATAAAGAGAATTTTTTAAAAGAAATTGAAGAAGAAATAAAAAATACCATAGGTAAATACTATAAGTAAATTGATTATAAAAACTTGAATATAATTATAGGAATGAAGAAAGGAATGATTTATGAAAGAAATAGGGTATAATATAAGTGATAAAAGAGTAGGTATTAGGAAATTTGCTTATTTGACATTACTATAAATATACGTTATACTCTTATCAGATAAAGATGGTGTCCCGCTACCGTTAAAGGTGGAGCATTAAAGAAGGTGTATCACTACCTACATCCCAAAGGTAAAATATTAAAGCAAACAGAGAGGTTAAAACCTTTCTATTTTTTTATTCCAATTTCTTCTGCAAAGGAAAACGCAAAAAATGGAAGAATGTTTCTGATGAGCATTTTTTGATTTATGAAGTGATCAATAATAGTATTAATATAGATGGAGATATCTACAAATATTATTCTGATAAAGAAAAATGCACATAATATCTATATTGGATATTAAGAAAATGATTCCTGTACCGGCTGATTGTTATGAAAGAATTGAATTTAATGAGCTTGAGGATATCAGATATAAAGACTTATTTCAAAAAGAATATGCTTTTTGTTTAAAGGTAAAAACAAAGGTCTTGATAAAGGTAGAAAAAATATACCAAAAGCAAAAGAAAACAGGAATTATAAGAAGAGCAAATTGTAATTTTTCAAAGTTAGAAAAAGCAATGTTGGATTGGAAGCAATAGGATAAAGGCAGTTAAAGCGATTTGAAAAGTAAAAAATTCTAATCGTTTTTTTATTGCAATAAAAAGATAGAGTAAATGACATGCTAAAGTTATCTTTTGCTTACAGAAATTTAAAAAATAGAAAGAAATAAAGTTTAATAAATAAATATATAAAAATTTAGTTCATTTTTATCACTATAATGAGGAGGGATAAAATGCCAAGATATGATATAGTAGATTTAAGCAGAACAATCTATCTTGCAAAAGAAGAATTTAAGAAAGATATAAAAAAATATGAGGAATATTTAAAGGTATCAGGCAATAACTATAAGTATCCATATATACATCAAATATCTATATACAATATGGATCCAAAAGCAACAGCCTGTGCAGAATTTGATTATTGGAAAAGTATAGGTAGAAGCGTTAAAAGAGGCGAAAAAGGAATACCACTTTTAGATATAGATAGTGGAAGGATAAAATATATATTCGACATAAGGCAAACAGTAAGTATTAATCATAATATTTCTGAGGTAAAGTTATGGAAATATGATAGCAAAAAGCATTTAAACTTACTAGATGAAATGATAGATAAGTTTAAAGAAAAAGATAGTAAGCTTCTATTAAGCCAAGAAGATAAAATTGCTGCCTTAGTAGAAAGTAATGTTAGAGGAAAATTCAATAAAATTTTGGAAAGTCTATCTGATGAAAGTTTAAAAAGCATTCAAAAGGTAGACCTTTTTAATTTGTTAAAAGAATCCGTAAAAATTTCCATAAGCGAGAGAATGGAGGTCTCATATCAGCTAAAAGAAGAAAACTTATCTTTACTTTCTAAAATATCAAGTTCGGACATAGACAAAGTATTAAGTATAAGTGCTAATATAAGTAAAAATATCTTACTTGATTTGGGAAGTGAAATAAAAAGATTAGAAATTTTAGAGAAAATTCAAGAAAGAAAAGATTTGGAGCAGACAAAAGAGCTTAAGGAGCGTTATAATAAATTAAGTTCTGATATAAACGGTGAAATAAATTTTAAAGGAGGCTTGGAAGATGAAAGAGAAATTAACATTGGCAGGCAAGGAATACCTCATGGAGGAGGGGATTTACACACCAATCGTCAAGGAGAATTCCTTCGAGAGACAGGGAGGGACATACAAGATGGAAGAATTGGAGGAAGGCATGGAAGTCCTAATACCCAATATGGCAATTCCCAAGGAAATAGATTTAAAGAAACTCAACAGATGGGGAAGGATGAGATTGAACTTTCTCAAGGAGAACAAAGAAGAGGATTATCAGATAATGTATTTGCAAGGGATATTAATGGATCATCTTCTATCAAAGGAAAAAGAGATAGAGGACTTTATCACGAGGGAAGAAGTCAAAATGATGGAAACTTGGGGGCTGACAGAAGAACTGAAAGAAGAGGACTATCTGAAATATCTGAGATTGAAGAAGAACATGGATATGACCCTGCAAGAAATAGGGGAAAGGGAGATAATCTTAATCTAAAAAATGAGGAAGTAGAGTCTACTTCCTTTTTTTCTGCTAAAAATCAGGGAGAGCAAATATCCTTCTCAAATCCAATAAGTCAAAGAGAAATAGATACATTTTTAATTCATGGAGGAAATCATGAAGATGGAAGATTAGCAGTAATAGCAGAATTTTCTAAGGGTAAATCTTTAGAAGAACAGGCAAACTTTTTGAAAGAAATATATAGGGGAGCCAATGGTCTTGAAATTGAAGGAAGAAAGATATCTGCATGGTTTGGAAAGGAAGGAGCAATTTTTAAAGATGGAGATGAGGCAAGATATAGAGAAGGGCATATAGTTTCTTGGAAAGATTTAGCTAATAATATTAATAATTTATTAGATAGAGGAGAATTTGCTAGCAATGTTGAGATTGTAGAAAGCGCGACATATGAAAGAGAAAAAATAGCAGAAACATTATTGTATTTAAAGAGAGATCTTACTGATGAAACTAAGGATAGATATCTATCGAGTCTTAATGATATAAAAGGAATAGGCTTCCAAGATGAAAAAGAAAATCTCGGGAAAAAACTTGAAGATAAAAATTTTATAAATAAACTCAGAAAAGAATACGAGGTATTTTTAGAAGAATATAAGATTAATCCTGATATTTTAAGATTTCATCATTATAAATTATCTAGAATCTATAATGATATCAATGATTTAGAAATAGAAAGAAAATTATATAGGTCAAATTTAAAGGATATTGCACCTATTCAGAGTTTTATAACACAAGATGAAATAGATGAAAGCCTAAAAAGAGGAAGCGGGTTTTCTGATGGAAAGAAAAGAATATATGAATTTTTTACTGAAAAGCATGATTTAAAAGAACAAGCAGATTTCTTGAAAAATGAATATGGCGTAGGTGGAAGTTCTCATGCACTATCTGCTGCAAGAGAAAGTGGTGAGTGGCACGATGCGAAGGGAATAAAATATAATAAAGGTAATGCAAAAGAAATACTACTATCTTGGTCTAATGTTGCAAGAAGAATTAATGACCTTATTAAAAAGAATAGATATATAGATGAAGAAAGTTTTGAAGAAAATAGGGAGAAAAAAACAGATCAGCAAATAAATAAAACAGAAAAAGAAAGCCAGGAGTATATAAATTATCAAGATGATTTGCCTCCAACTGATAATGATGTATATATAGAAAGAACAAATAATAGTTCTATATATTATTATCAAGGACAGTCTGTAGCAAGTATAGGTGATGATGGAAAACTTATCATTTATGATGAATTTATACCAAACTTTTTAAAAGAAGATATATATTCCATAGCCTTTGAAAAACAATTAGATATACCATTAGACCAGTTAGACGATGGAATTATTCTTGAGGGAATACATGACACTTTTTATATTAAAGAAAAGGAAGAAATAGAAGGAAGAGAATATTACCTTTTAGAAAGTCAAAGTCAATATGATGATATTCCAAATATTATAGTTAATTCTAACAAAGAAGTTATAGATGATGATATAGTAAATGGTTTTGAAGAATTTAAGGAATTTTATCCTAATAAAAATAAAGAGAATATAGGTTTTGATTTAGATAGCCATATAAAAGATGATTATTGGATAATTGAGTTTAATGAGGGTTCGAGTCTAATAGAAAAAGATTATACAGGACAAAGGCTGACCAAAGAACTATTAGATGAAATAAGAGAAATAGATGAAAAGATAAGACTTCATAATAAGACCTTAGGAGAAGATGAATATGGGCAGATGACTGATAAGTGGGAGGGGTATTCCAAATTCTATTTTGACCATATAGTAGATGGAAAAATTGTTGATCACTATAAGATAGACATAGGTGATGGAAATGAGATCAACCAAAGAGATTTTGAATTTCTTTATGAACAAATAGGAAAAAGTCAGATAGAACTTAATCAAACTATAGAAGAAAATAAGATAGATGAAAAAATAATTTCCATAGACCAAATTGAAGATAGAATTTTTGATGTATTAGTTAAGGATAAAGTTTTAGAAAATGAAATTATAAAGGCAAGAGAAAACTTAGGAAATAATACCTTAGCAAGTTTTAACTCTGTATTCCAAAGAGAATATGCGAAAATCATGAGAGAAGTTGCCGATAAGCAGGGAAATCTTCCGGATGATATGAAGGCAATAGATAAGGTTAAAGAATTAAGTCTTAGAACCCAAAATAGATATAGACAGTATTTAAATAATTCACTTGAAAACAATATAGAAGATGATAAGGAGATACTCTCTATAAAAGTGGGAGATATAGTTAGAACAGAGGATAATAAATATTTAAAAATAAAAGATATTTCCAGTGGATATGATAATAACCATAATCCAATAACATATTATTCATATGATGCCTATTTTGATAAGGACTTAAAACTATTCTCACATTCCTTTAAAGAAAGCGATTTAAAAGCTTTAGAAGTATTAAGAAATGAAGTAGAAGAAAAATTAACAAAAGAGATTGTAGAAGATAAATTAGCAGTAAAAGTAGGATATTATTATGCTTTAGTAGATAAAGAGAAAACAAAGGATATAGAACTAGAAGAAACAGGAATTAGAGTTTATCCAAGAAAGGAAAACTCACAAGGAAAGATCTATACTTTATATAAAGGGAAATCTTTTGAAGATAGCAGAAAAATAGACAATTTGTTTGATGAAATTACTGCCAAAATGAAAGAAGTAAACCTTACAAATTTAAATGATGTATTAGAATTCGAAAGGGAAGGTTTATTTGAAATTACTGATGATAAAGTTACAAAATTTGAGGAAGGCTATGATATAGATGTTCAAAGCTTTAATCAGCAATTTCCAGATTATTATAATGATATATATGTTTTTAATAAAAATCTTGAAATCAGTGGAGCATATCAAAATTTAGCACATATAAATGAAGAAAATAAAATTACTTTTAATATAAATTTATCGCAAGAAGAAAAATCCAAAATTGAAGAAATAAGAGATAAGAAACAAGTTCTTTCCAAGTTAATAGATAAGGATATCAAAGAAAAAAGGGAATACTATTTTGATCCTCAAAATGAAGAATACTTACTACTGTCAAAGAAAATAGAAGATGGATTATTAAAAAAACCAGAAAATATTATAGATGGAAAAGAAGGGTATAAGGTAGAGCTAATCTTAGATGTTAAGGGGAAATCTCTTAAACAAAATTTACGATACAATGGGTATATTTTAAATTCTAATCAAGCTATAAAATATAAAAGTTATAAGGACATATTAAGTAACTTACCTTATTTACTTGATGACAAACATAGAGAAGTGCTTTTAAATGGATATTTAAATCAGCAAATAGAAAATGATAGAACAAGGCAAGAAGAAAATCCATTTAAAGAAGGTATGAGTGTTAGATACAAAGGAAAAGAATACACTATAACCACCATTAACGATAATACAAGTCCTAAAACTATAGAACTAGAAGATAGCACAGGACTAATGAATGGTTTTATTACAGGAAGTGAAATAATTCTTTTTAATGATTACAAAAATCTTGATTTAGAAGTATATAAATCTAGTGAAAAAGAAAAACAATCTATTGATAAAGGGGAACTAGTAGAACAAATCAGCTTTGAAGATATTGACAATAATAACGAAGAAGAAGAAGTTAAAAAAGACAAAAAGACTGATAGAGAAAATATAGAAGGGGTTTCTGAAGTTTCTTTAGAAAACTATAAAATTATTAATGAAGAAGAAAACCTACCACCTTCACAGAGATTAAAAAACAACATTGAAGCTATAAATGTCTTAAAGGCTTTAGAAAAAGAAAATAGAAGTGCAAGAAAAGATGAACAGGAAATTTTGTCAAAATATATCGGCTGGGGAGGACTTTCTGATATATTTGATGAAGAAAAGGAAGGTCAATGGCTTGATGCAAGAAACTTTTTAAAAGAAAATCTAACTGGGGAAGAATATAATAGGGCAAGAGAATCAACCTTAACAGCTTTTTATACACCGAAAGTAGTTATAGACGCTATCTATGAAAGTCTTTCTAATCTTGGATTTGAAAAAGGAAATATATTAGAACCAAGTGCTGGGACAGGGAGATTTATAGGAAATCTACCTGAAGAAATGAAAGAGTCAAACTTTTATGGAGTTGAATTAGATAGCATTAGTGGACAAATTGCCAAAGAACTTTACCCTAATGCCAATATACAAATAAAAGGATTTGAAGAAACCAATTTTTCTAATAACCTATTTGATGTGGCCATAGGAAATATTCCTTTTGGAGAATTTAAAGTAGCAGATCGTGAGTATGAAAGAAATAACTTTCTAATTCACGATTATTTTTTTGCTAAAACTTTAGATAAGGTTAGGGATGGAGGCATCATTGCTTTTATAACATCTTCAGGAACAATGGATAAAAAAAGTGAAGATATTAGAAGATATATATCGGAAAGGGCAGAGTTCTTAGGAGCAATAAGACTACCAAATACTACATTTAAAGGGGTAGCTGGAACAGAAGTAACTTCAGATATAATCTTTTTAAAAAAGAGAGATAGGCTATTAAAGATAGATGAAGACTGGATAAAGCTAGACAAAGATACAAAAGGACTAATATATAATAAATACTTTGTAGATAATCCTCAGATGGTAATAGGGACTATGGAAGAAATACCGTCAAGATTTGGGACAAGCCTTGCATGTATTGAAAATAAAGATATTTCTTTAGAAGAAGGACTAAAAAAAGCCATTAAAAATATTCAAGGTAGGTATGAAGAAGCTCAAATAAATGATGATTTAGGAGAAGAAATAATACCAGCTGATGATAGTGTTAAAAACTATTCTTTTGCTTTAGTGGATGATGAAATATATTTTAGAGAAAATTCAATTATGCAAAGAATATCCTTAAACCAAAAGGATAAAGATAAGGTAAAAGAATATTTAAGATTAAATGAAAGTCTAAGGAAAGTTATAACCTATCAAAGAGAAGACTATTCAGATGAAGAGATAAAAAAAGAACAAGAAAATCTAAATAAATTCTACGATGATTTCAATAGCAAACATGGAAGACTAAATTCAAAAAACAATAAAAAGTTATTTAGAGAAGATGCCAATTTTTCTTTAATTTCAACTTTGGAAAAATTAGATAAAGAAGGCAACTTTATAGGAAAATCTGACATCTTTAACAAGAGAACTATAAAAAAAGCTGTAATAATAGATCATACAGATAGGGCAATAGATGCTCTGGTACTCTCTATTAGTCAAAAAGGTAAAATAAATTTTGATTATATGGAAGAATTGACAGGAAAAACAAGAGATAAATTAATAGAAGAATTAAAGGGAGAAATATTTTTAAATTTAGATTCCTTTGAACCTAATGATATAAATCCATTTAAGTCTGCTAATGAGCTAGGAGATTTTTCAAGACCTTACGTAAGTGCTGATGAATACTTGTCAGGAAATATAAGAGATAAAATTGAAGTTGTAGACTCTTATATCAAAAACATCGAAAAAGAGTTAGGAAAGGAAGAAAATCTAGAGGATAGTAAACTCTTAAAAAAAGAATTAGAAGAGTTACATTTTCAAAAAGCAAAGCTAGTGGAAGTAATGCCTAAAGCACTAGATGCAAGTGAGATTACAGTTAGAATGGGTGCAACATGGATACCGGAACAAGATTACAAAAAATTTATGTTTGATTTGTTGAAAACACCAGTTTCATCAAGGTGGAATATAGATATTAAGTATTCTGACTTTACAGGAGAATATAGAGTTGAAGGAAAAAGCTCTGATAGGGACAATGACCTTGCTTCTTTTACCTATGGTACAAATAGGGTAAATGCCTACAAATTGATAGAAGATACTTTAAATTTAAGAGATACTAAGGTATTTGACCAAGTAGAAGACAGTGATGGAAAGAAAAAATCTGTGCTTAATCAAAAAGAAACAATGCTTGCAAGAAGCAAGCAAGAGATGATAAAAGAAGAATTTAAAAGCTGGATATTTGATGATGTGGAAAGAAGAAATAGATTAGTAGAAGATTATAACGAAAGATTTAATTCCATAAGACAAAGGGAATATGATGGATCTAATCTTACTTTTGAAGGAATGAATCCTGAAATAGAATTAAGAGCACATCAAAAAGATGCCATAGCAAGAGGTTTGTTTGGTGGAAATACTTTACTTGCCCATGAAGTAGGAGCAGGAAAAACCTTTGAAATGATAGGTATAGCCATGGAGTCAAAAAGACTTGGTATGAGTAATAAGTCAATGTTTGTTGTTCCTAACCACATTGTAGAGCAATTTGGAAGAGAATTTAATGAACTTTATCCAGGAGCTAATGTATTATGTGCTACAGAAAAAGATTTTACACCAGATAGACGAAAAAGATTTTGTAGTCGTATTGCTACAGGAAGTTTTGATGCTGTTATTATAGGGCACAGTCAATTTGAAAAAATTCCTATATCAAAAGAAAGACAAGAATATGAATTGCAAGGTCAAATTGATGAAATCATTGACTATATAGATGAATATAAAAGAGAAAGGGATCAAAGATTTACTGTAAAGCAATTAGAAAAAACAAAGAAAAAATTAGAGACAAAGTTAGAAAAACTAAATGCTGATTATAAGAAAGATGACGTTGTAACCTTTGAGGAACTGGGAGTAGATAAGTTATTTGTAGATGAAGCCCACGCATACAAAAACCTCTATCTATTTTCTAAAATGAGGAATGTAGCAGGAATTACTTCTACAGATTCACAAAAATCATCAGATATGCTTATGAAATGCCGCTATATGGATGAAATAACTAATAATAAAGGATTAGTATTTGCTACAGGTACACCAGTAAGTAACAGTATGGCTGAACTTTATACCATGCAGAGATATTTACAGTATGATGAATTAAAAAAGATGAAATTGCAACATTTCGATTCTTGGGCGTCTACTTTTGGAGAAACAATAACGGCAATAGAATTAAATCCTGAGGGTAATGGTTATAGGAGCAAAACCAGATTTGCAAAATTTTATAATCTTCCTGAACTTATGAATACTGTAAAAGGATTTATGGATATTAAAACAGCTGATGTTTTAAATCTTCCTACACCAATTGCCCATTATGAAACTATAAAAACAAAGCCTACCGAAGAACAAAAAGAAATTCTTGAAACTTTTTCCGAGAGAGCAGATAAGGTTCGTGATAAGCAGGTAGATTCAAGTGTTGATAATATGCTATTAATAACAAATGATGGGAAGAAGATGGCGTTAGATCAAAGATTAATCAATCCTTTACTTCCTGATGATCCTAAGAGTAAGGTGAATACCTGTATAAAAAATGTATTTAGCATTTGGGATAAATATAAAGATAAAAAATCTGCTCAATTAATATTTTGCGATATGTCTACACCAAGTAATGATTTTAATATATATGATGATATTAAAACAAAACTTATAGATATGGGAGTACCTGAAAATGAAATAGAATTTATTCATAAGGCAAAAAACAATATGGAAAAAGACGCTATCTTTGATAAGGTAAGAAAGGGAGAAATAAGAGTCTTACTTGGTTCAACACAGAAAATGGGAGCAGGTACTAATGCCCAAGACAAACTAATTGCAATTCACGATCTTGATATACCATGGAGACCTGCTGATCTTTCTCAAAGGGCAGGCAGGATTGTGAGGCAGGGAAATGAGAATAAGGAAGTCCATATATTTAGATATGTAACAGAAAATACTTTTGATGCCTACCTATTCCAAACCTTAGAGAATAAACAAAAATATATTTCCCAAATTATGACTTCAAAGACACCAGTAAGAGTAGCAGAAGATGTAGACGAAGCCACATTAAATTATGCTGAAATTAAAGCTCTTGCTACAGGAAACCCATTAATAAAGGAGAAAATGGATCTTGATGTTGAAGTATCTAAACTTAAAATGCTAGAGTCCAATTTTAAATCAAATCTTTACAAGCTGGAAGATAAAGTAGTTAAATTTTATCCAAAGGAAATAGAAAGATTAAAAGAGAGGATAAACGAATTAAAGAATGATATTGAAAGTGTTGAGCCTTATAGGTTTATAGATAAAAATACAAAAGAAGATAATAAATTTACTTCACTAACCATTGATGGTAAGAAATATACAGATAAGAAAATGGCTGGAGAGTTTTTGTTGAACAAAATTAAGGGAGTTAAAATATATAGGGAAATGGATAAAGATGGAGAAAAAATAGGTGAATATAGAAATTTTGATTTATCCATAAAATATGATTCTTTTTTCAATAAATATAACTTTATATTAAAAGGTAAGGGAGAATATAGAGGAGAGTTTGGAACAGATGGAATAGGTAATATAACAAGAATGGATAATGTATTAGATAAATTACCAGAAAGATTAGAAAATACAATTTCAAAACTAAAAGATACAGAAGAGCAATTTCAAACAGCCAAAATTGAAATACAAAAGACATTTCCACAAGCTGAACTTTTAAAGGATAAGACACTAAGACTTGCAGAAGTAAATAATTTACTAGATATGGGAAAAAGTGAAGATATAAGCCAAGATAATCCATTACTAGAAGAAGTAAAGGAAGAATTGATAGACTTCCTTAACAGAGAATATGATGAAGAAAACAGGTTAGAGGACTTTGATACTATATTTCCTGACTTAACAGATATAGGAATAGCTTATACAACTACACCAGATGAAAAACATGAAATACAAGTAAGTTTAGATTTAATAAATTACAAGATGAACACCTATGTAGATAAGAACCTAATTGACAGCTTTCAATACACCTATGATCCCTTAGATGCAAGTGATTTAAAAGAGCTAGTACAGATAAAGACATCTATTGGCTTTTGGAATTTTAGTGAGCTTGTATCAGTAAATGAAGAAAAACTGAGAGAAGTAATGGGACTTGAAATAGATGATGATGGCAACTTCTATGATCCATTATCTAAAGATATGGATTTAGATGGAATAATAGATAGAAATGATGCTGACTTTAGAGATAGTAAAGTGCAGGAAATAGGAGATTTTGAAAGGAAAGAAAAAACATCTATTATGGATAAATTAAAGGAATATAAGGGAAATTTAGCAGTAAATAATAATATAAAAGAAATAAATAATAGTGAACCATGTGGCAGATAAAACTTTTAATGAGATTATTAGAGGAAAAAGAATATGGAATTTGATAGAGATAGATTTAATGAATTTATTCGAGAAAATTTTTCTTTTGATGGTAATACTCAGAGAATAATCAACAATATAGTTGAATATGGAATTAAAAATTTTGCCGATTCAGAAGATAAATTAGTTGGATTTATCCAGACTACAATTGATGATCCAACAGTTGAAGAAATAAAACAATTTATTATTAGTGACGGAAAGGAAGAAGAAATAAAAGATTTAACAGATAAGAAAGATAAAAATAGAAATGGAGGAATAAAAATGAATATAAAAAAGGGAAATGTAATTAAAACTGAATTTGGAGACACTATGGTATTGGATGTGAAAGATAATCAAGCTACCTTATTTGACGGAAAGCAATTTATTTTAGCCACAGGAGTAGAGTTTAACAAAGAAAGTGGAAAGTATGAATGGGATTCTGTTAGATACGCAAGTGATATAAAAACAATAGCAAATATGGAAAATACAAATTTTGAAAGCATGAAAAATACAATAGATTTTTTAGCAGAATATAATCATAAAGAATTTGTAAAAGGTATTATATCTCTTGAAACAGGAGTAGAAAATGATAATGTTCTTAATAATGCCTATGATAATTATATGAACGATTCAGTTATGGGTCTTATTGATGAAAAGTTTATTGAATATATAGACGAAGAAGAGTTAAAAGAAAATTTAGAAGCTAATCAAGAACAAGGAGATAAAGAGATGAAAGATATTGATAATAAAGAAAAGGATACATTAAATATAGATGGAAATATAGCAACTGATATAGAAATTAAAGATTTAAAATCAAAAGATGGGAGGGACTTTAAAGTAGCCTCCTTTTCTATTGCTGAAAATGACAAGGAAGGAAATGCAAAATTCATCAGCTGCTACGCCTATAATGACAAAATCAATCAAGTAAAAAATTTGAAAAAAGGAGATTTTGTACACCTATTTGGCAAAGAAAAGAAAAGTATGGGAAAGGATAATAAGGAATACACAAATCTAAAAGTATACTCTGCAAAGTTATTAAAAGCTAAAGAGCATACTAAAGCAAAAGCATCAACACTAGGAAAATTAAAGGAATTTAAGACTAAAGGGGATATGAAAGTGGATGAAAAGAAGAAAAAGGATAATAGCATAGAAAGGTAAAAGATTATAGGGGGCAGGTTTTAGGATTGCCTTTATTTTTTTGATAAGTTTGCAATATCGGTTATACATTAATATTCTTAATATAATAATGTATAAACATAACAACAAGTTTAAATCAAAAAACTATTAGTAGATAATTAAAATTAATCAGCAATGATCATTAATTTTCATATATGTAATTTTATTTTTGCAATTGATATTAATATATATGATAAAATTTCAAAGTTTTGCGAAATTACGTAAACTTAACAGAATTAGAAAATTGTCCTTGAAATAAACTTTTAGAAGAATCGATTATTCAATATCGTAAATATAGAAAAATAAGACAAAAGTAAGCTGACAAAAATAAGATTAAATAATATTATAAAGACAGTACAACAAAAGTTGTATTTGCGTTGTTTACTAAGATTTAGAAAGGAGAACTTTTATGAAATCAGTTAATGAAGTGAAACTTTGGACGGAAGTTGAAATTGAAGAGCTTGAAGAAAGAGAAGAATATATTTCTTGTTTGTGTTGTTGGAGAATTTAGTATAATTTAACGTTTTTAGCTTTAAAGTTGTGAAACTTAATTAGTGAACAACGCAAAAAAATATGGCGGTGTTGTTATTATTAATGGCATCGCCATAATACTACACATTAGGAGGACTAAACATGGCTATATTAACAAAATATATTTCGTTTTATAATATTAACGAAGAAAATGAATTGATGGTGAATGCACTTTCTGGTGCTATTGATATTATAGATTCGGAAACGAAATCTATAATTCATAAGTTTAGTGAACAAGATAACATTAAAGCTTTGAATGCTAGAGAAAAAAATATATATGATTCTTTGAAGAAAAGAGGATATATATTTGAAGATAGAAATCATGAGTTAAATGAGATGAAACGACAAATGAAAATTCATGAATATTTATGTGATATATCTGTGATTCATGTTATTTGTCCTACTATGTTTTGTAATATGAATTGTGTATATTGTTTTGAACCTTCTAAGGTTAGAAATCAACAAAAAGTTATTAGTGATAATCAATGTCAGTCTATTTGTGATTTTATATATAAAGTAAAAGAGAATAAACCAAATATAAAGCATCGAATTCAATTATTCGGGGGAGAACCTATTCTTCCTATTACCAAAGATATAAATATTAAAATTTTGTCGTTTGCTGAAAAAAATAATATTCCAGTTAGTATAATAACAAATGGAAGTCATGTGGAAAACTACATAAATATTTTTAAAAGATTTGAAAATACGATAGATTCCGTACAGATAACTATTGACGGAATTAAATTAATTCATGATTCTAGAAGAGTTTATAAAAATGGTAAAGGAACATTTGACGATATAGTTAATGGATTGGATTTATTAGTAAATACTAAAATAAGGCAAATAAATTTAAGAGTTAATATAAATCAGTATAATATTAACTACTTAAAAGAGCTTGAAGATTTTTTAAAATCAAAAAAATGGATAGATAGCCCTAATTTTAGATTCGATTTAGCACCTGTGACAGATCATACTGCAGATAATGCTGTGGACACAATATCGGAAGATGAGATTATAAAAAAATTAAATGAAAAGTTTCCAAATTATATGGAAAATAGATTATCAATGTTTAGAGTAATATCTCATATAATGAGAGGAACTTCTGAGAATGCAAAAAAAGATTTTGCAAAATACACGTATTGTGAAGCTAATAGAGGACAATATTATGTGTATGATCCAGAGGGTAACATATATGCGTGTCCTGAAGCAATAGGAAATCCCCAATATGCTATAGGATTTTATAACGATGAAAGAGTTAGTCTTAATAAAGAGGCATATTCAATATGGAGTAATAGATGTATATTGAACATTGATAGATGTTTGGATTGTGAAATTGCTCCGTTCTGTGGCGGTGGGTGTGCCTACGCAGCTATAAAAAATAATGGTGATATTAATGACCCTTATTGTAATAATGCTAAAGAAGTTTTAAGAGAATATATAAATTCGATTAAGTATAAATTTTTAGAGATGTAAATATGGTAGAAAATTTAAAGACTAATCATTACGTTAAAGAATATCTAGATGATGGAAGACTACTACTTAGTTTTGATAACGGGAAAAGGGTAAGAGTTACGCCAATTGTAGAAGAAATAATTAAAAAATTTGATGGTACAAAAAGCATAAATAAAGTAAAAAATGAATTAAATAATGAAGGATTTGAGATATCAGAATCAGAATTAGAAGATTTAATAAATAATAGATTAATAATGACTGGGGTATTTAGCGAATATAATGAAAGTAGTCAATATAAATTTTGGTTTCATTTACCAATAATAGATGGTGATAAACTAAAAATGATATTACCTGGATTTATATTTAAACCAACACTTATAATAATTTTGAGTATAATTTATTGTGTAATATCTCTAAAATATATAAAGGAATTTAATTGGATATATTTTATTAACGGAATAAACAGTATTAATTATTTTCTATTTTTTATATCATTTGGTTTAATCTTCGTAGTTCATGAACTAGGACATATATATTCATCTAAGTCACTTGATTGTAAAGTTGGTAATATTGGTATAGGAGTATATATGTTTAGACCTGTTATGTATGTTAACCTAAGTGATTCATGGAAATTAAGTAATAAAAAAAGGTTAATCATAGATTTTGCTGGGATTTATTTACAAATGCTTGTTGGATTATTTATGTATTTTTTTTCGGCGGTAATGATCCGAAATAACACTATGGATGCTCTAATTATATTTAACTTAATTCTTATAATATTTAATTTGAATCCATTTTTAAGATTAGATGGATATTGGATTTTGTCAGATTTTATTGATGAACCGAATATTCATGGTAGATCCATGAAATTATTAAATTATATTTATAATGAAAAAATATATAATAAAAGGAAAGCATATACAATGGAAAGTAGCAAGTGTGTGAAAGTTTATTCTTTGATGTATGCATTAGTGAATTTGATAATAATAATTTTTGGGATTATTAGAGTATTAGAAGTGGTTTTTGGAAAGAGAAATTTACTAGAATCAATTCGTTTACTTTTTTATGGAGAATTGTTTCTATTTCAAAGAATCAAAATTGGAGCAAATTTAATTATAGATATAATATCTTTAGTTTACATATCTTTATTGTTTGTTAAAATCATAAAAAAATATAAAAAATAGTTAGAACATGGGGGGCCTATATGAATGTAAATAAAAATAAGCAAGTTATTATATATTACTTTACTGCTTTAATATCAGGGTTTTGTATAATGGGAATTGAAACAAGTGCGACAAGAATATTATCTCCTTATTTTGGCTCAACAACTCTAATTTGGTTAATTGAAATTAGCTTAATAATGATTTGTATAGGAATTGGGAATTATTTTGGGGGTAAACGTGCAGATAAATTAGTAAAAACAAGAACTTGTGAGGAAAGGATTGTTAAAAATTTATTAATATCTTTTTTGTTCATATGTACGGTACCACTAACGTCTAAAATAGTTATAATGGGGTCAATAATATTGGCTTCTGAAGTGCAATTAGGGAATATAATTATGATATCTTCTATTATTTGCAGCATAGTATTATTTAGTGTTCCATTAATTTTTATGGGGACAATCTCTCCACTGCTAGCAAAAATAAGTATAACTTCTTTAGATGAAACTGGAAATGTAATGGGAAATTTATATTTATTCAACATATTTGGATCTGTGTTAGGAACAATGATACCAACTATATTAGTAATCCCCAAAATAGGCGTAAAAAGATCTTTTCTATTATTTGGAGCGGTACTAGCCATTATTTTGATATTATATAGCAAAAAAATAAAAAAGAACTTTTTATTAAATTCAATTATTTGTGTTTTATGGCTTTGTATGTCGTTATATTTATCAACAACAAGTCTAGCCTTTGATAAGCCTGTGCACGAAGAAGAGTCAGAATATAATTATATTAATGTATCACAAAATGATGATGGAAAATTAGCTTTAAAAACAAATGTATTTTTTGGCGCACAGTCAATAAAAGTTGATAAGAATAAAAAGAAATCAGGATATTATTATGACGAATTTGTTAAGATTAATAATTTACTTGATGATAAAGTCAAGCATAAAATCTTAATTATTGGTTATGGAACGGGAACTATGTCTACTTTGTTGCATAAAAATTTTGATAATTTTGAAGTTACAGGGATAGAAATAGATAGAAATATTGTCAACTTAAGAGAGCTTTATTTTAATAAAAGTGATGATAAAATTATAATTTCTGACGGAAGGAATTATTTAAATAGTACAGATGAAATGTATGATTTAATAATACTTGATGTTTATCAGAATATATCTATGCCAATAAACCTAACTACTAGAGAATTTTTTGAGGATTGTAAAGCGCATCTTAATAGAAATGGAATTATTGCATTGAATATAGGTTTAGGAAATAGCCTGAATTCTAATCTTGTGCTTGCCTTAAGTGGTACTTTGAAATGTGTTTGCCCTAATGTTTATAAATATAAAACCAAAAGTGACAATAATGTTATTGTATATGGTTCAGAAAAGAATTTAGAATTATCGTTAAAAGAGCAAAACAAAAACCATCTTAAAGATGAGACTAAAAAGTTGTTTAAAGATTCTCAAAAAGTTGAAGATGTAAATAATATTTTATCTGATGATATTAATAATATTGAGAAACTTCAAGATGAAGAATTTAATAAAATAGTGAAAAATCAAATGAAGATTAGAAAGGATTGAGCGTAAATGGATGTAATTCAATTAGAAAATATTTCTAAAAAGTATAAAGAGACTATCGCTCTAGAGAATATAGATTTAAAAATAGAAAGCAATAGAATTTATGGTTTGATAGGAGTAAATGGAGCTGGGAAATCTACTTTAGTTAAAATAATTACTGGAAATATTTTTCCTACAAAAGGTTCTATAAAATTATTTAATAAATCTTTTTCAAAAGAACTGATAAAGAGTAGAGAACATATCAGTGCAACGATTGAAACTCCAAGTTTTTACTCCGGATTGACTGCAGAAGAAAATATAAGATTAGCTTGTATTGAACTTGGGATTGAATTTGGAATGGAGCAAAAGGAAATATTCCAACAACTAGAAATAATGGATAGCTTAAAAAAGAAAGCTAAAAATTTATCGCTAGGAACGAAGCAAAAACTTGGATTAGGAATAGCTTTTTTGAAAAATCCTGATTTATTGATTTTAGATGAGCCAACAAACGGAATCGATCCAATATCCGTATCAAAGCTAAGAAGAATTTTTAGAGATTTCATAGAAAAAGAAAATAAGACAATATTAATATCTAGCCACATATTAACAGAATTGTATGAGATAGCCACAGATTTCATATTTATTGATAAGGGGAAAATAATACAGGTGGTTTCAAAAACAGAATTAACGAAAGATTTAGGCACATCTGTTATAGGATATAGAGAAAATATCGAGGAAGTTTATAATATATTGAAAATAGCATGCCCTGAAAGAGAATATAGATTAAAAAATAATACTTTAGAGGTTCGAGGCATATATTCAAAAGATGAAGAGCTAGAAATTATAAAAAAATTAAGACTAAATAACTGTAAAACAGAAATAAAAAGAGATAATTTAGAAACATATATGATAAAATTAGTGGAGGGAGACAATGAAGAACTTAATTAAATTTAATGCAGAAAGATTGAAGAAAGATAAGTTTTTTTATGTGCTAATTTTAAGTGTAACATTGTTATCAATATTAAGTGGATTTCAAGATACCGTACAGGGAAATATAAGCAGTGGGTATGAAGGTTTTATAAAATCTTATTCAGATATATTTATGTCATTTTTCATTGCGGTTTATTGTGGATATTTTATAGGTAGTGATTTTTCTTCAAAGATTATACAAAGACAGATTTCTTCAGGAATTAGTCGAAAAGACATTGTAATATCAAAATTGATTGTATTGATGATTGCTTCTTTTATAATTGTTAACTTGTATCCAATTATAGTAGGAATAATGGGAAGCTTAAAGTATGGATTTTTACCAATCAAAGACTATAATAATATTCTTGAAATTGTAAGAATAATAATTATTTCTAATTTATGCTTTATGTCTTTAACGAGTATTTATTCTTTATTAGGATTTGCAACCCAAAGTATCGGAGAAACAATAGGGATCTCTTTAGCAATTCCAGTAGTAATATCAATGTTACAGGGAATAATACCTATAGAATTTATAAAAAAAAGTATTACATTTTTTCCGCTATCTCAAATAAAAAATGTAATTATAAATAAAAACTTTATAGACGGAACTCTTAGACCTACAACTATATCCCTAATAGTCTTTTTTATTATGATTACAATAACAATATTAATATTTAGAAAGTCAGATATTAATTAAAAATAACATGATAAATGGAAGGTACTGTATATGATAAATAGAAAAAGTGTATTATTAGTTTTATGTATAATAGTTCAAGGTGTGATTAGTTATTTCGTCCTTAGTCATTTGGGAAATAATAGCATTAATAATATACAACTATTCTCTTTGTGTTTATTTACAGTATACGGATACATAAGCTATAAAATTTTGGTATTAGATAGAGTTAAGGAGACGATTAAAAATTTTATAATAGCTACTTTATGTATTAATATTTTTGTAGTAGTTGACGTTTTTGATTTTTTAAAAAGTAATATGTACACAACATTTAAGCTAATAACGGTGTTTGTAATTACAGCAAATTTACTCAAAGTCGTTAGTGCATATTTAATAGATATAAAAATACTTAATAAGATTATTATATTTTTTACAATTTTAGCTATATTGTTTGAGTCACTTGATTTAGGGTATGCAGAGATAATAAATTATATTTTGTATGTAATTATAACATTTGGTCCTTTTGTTATGGCATACAAGAAACGAAAGATATTATTTGAGTTTGGTGCAAAAATATATGGGGTAACATTTTTATTTATTGCCTCAATATTTATATATATATTTAGCGGAATATTTATAAATAACGCTAAGTTAGAAAAGCTGGAAATATACTTTTTGTTGAATTCAATATATTTGACTACATTATATTTCATACTACTAAAAAAACAAAATTCATCTAAAGTGATAAACAAAAATGAAATGCTCTTGATGATTATAGACTGTATGTTTTTATGTATATTTATAGTATTTGTAAATTTATTTGGACAAGGTCTAAGGAGAGTTATTTATATGGGGATAAGTCTAATAACAATATACAAAGAGAGTATGTTAATGTTTTGCTTTTATTTTGAAAAACAGAAAGATCCAAATGGAGTGATAAGAAATAAAATACAGCAATACAATATAGAAAAGAATTATAACAAAAGAATTTCAAACTTTTTACATGATGATATATTACAAGATATAATAGCTATAAAAATGAATATTCTTTTAGGAGAAAAAGAATTTTTAGATGAGTCAATTAAAACAATAGATAAATTAATTGGAATTACAAGGTCCGAGATTGAATTATATAATCCTACAATTATTTATGATTTACCATTAGCAGACAATTACTATAATTTAATAGAATCTTTAAGGAACAGGTTTAACAAAAATGATATATTAATAGACTTAAATTGTGATAAAGAGTTTTTTGTAAATTATCCATACGATATGGTTATTTATAAGATTTTGCATGAATTATGTATAAATATATACAAACATTCAAAAGGAAATTATTCTGAGATTAATATAAAAACGGATAATAGAGAATTATATATTAGCGTAATCAATCATGAAGATGTATTTGATTATGAAAATATAAAGATAGGGAATGGAAGAGGATTAGAGATTATAAAAGATGAAATTGAAAAATTAGATGGGAAAATATTAATTGATCAGTTTTATGACAAAGTTGAACCATTCATTAAAATTAATGTAACTATACCTATAGAGGAGGAAGTGATCTGTGAAAATATTATTAATAGATGACCATACCATGTTTTCTAATAGTTTAAAATATAGTTTAGAGCGTGAAGAAGAAATAGATATTGTTGATTTGATTGATGATATTTTTAATTTGGGATCAATATTAGAAAAAAAAGAATATGATATTATTTTAATGGATATTAATTTGAGTAAAATGAAGGGCAATAAGGATGGATTAGAAGTTGCTAATGAGATATTAATAAAATATCCAAAACAAAAAATCGTTATGCTAACTGGATATGATTTAATAGGCTTTGAAGAGAAAGCGAAGAAAATAGGTACTAAAGGGTTCATATGCAAAGATGAGAATATCAAAGTTTTAGTAAAGAAATTAAATGATGTAGTAAATGGAGAGTTAATATTTAATGCAAACACTAACTTGAATTATGATTTGACAGAAAGAGAAATTGAAATTATTAATTTGTATTGTTCAGGGCTTACAAGAATGGAAGTCGCAAAGGAATGTAATATTTGTAAAAGTTCATTAGCGACAGCGTTAAATCGCATATACGAAAAATTGGGTGTTAGAAATTATCAAGAGATGGTTCATATTGCAATGAAATATGGATATGTAAAACCTGTATATTTTAAATAATAGAATTAAAAAGTTCTTTATTTAATAGAACTAATATTAAGGCACTCTTAGGAGTGACTGTGTAATATTTTATGTATATAAAAGATTAGAAATAAGATTAAATAAAATATCTAAAGTGTTAAATCGAATAATATCGTTCAGAGAAAGTGCAAGACTCACAAGAAACAATAGAAGATATTTTAGGTGAGACAGTGGAACAAATGTTAAAAGCAGAATTAGACGAGTACTTAGACTATGAATATGGTGAAAAATATTATCTTTAAGTATTAGAAATGGATCAAGCAAGAAATAGTAAAATCGTCCTGTGAAAACATAGATCTAAACATTTCAAAATGAAAGACTTAAAAATAATAGCAATGGAAAACTTTAATAGACAATTATTTAATAGACAATTAAGAGAAGTAACAAAAAACAAAATGATGTTTTTAAATGACCATGTTTTATAAAAAAAGTTTGTATTTAGAAGTGGTGGATGCTTCAAGTAAATGGACAAGCAGAATAAGCGGATTGGGTCAAATACTATCACAATTGATTTTATTTTTGAAGATATAATCTAAAATTTATCCTTATTGGTTAATTGTGCCAAATTAGGTTACAAATATTTGAACCACAGAATTTAGTGATAAAAGTGCATTTTTTTGATTAAGAAAAATAGCAGCTTACAGTCTATTGGGAAGAGCAGGTTTTACAGAACCAATTGAGAGAAAGTCATGGTTACAGTACTTCGTAACCTATTTTCTAAATATCTTAAAAATATATTACTTATATTAACTCATTATTAATATACTTATCTGTATTTTTTCTTAATTGAGTAAGCTCGTAAATCAAGGTGTTCTTATTAGAGTAGTCTTTCATAAGAATATCTTTTTTACTTTTATATTCATCGTAAATATTTGATAATTCTTTTATACTTAAATTTTTATACTTGTTTTTGTCTAAAGTAGTTAATGACTTTTCGTATGTGATAATTTGAGTTCTATATTCTGTATAAAATTCTTTATCTTTAGAGTTTGATTTATAGATTTCATAAATAGATTTATTTATTTGTAAAGTGTTTAAAGCTTCAATTGCAGTATAGATTTCGTTCAAATCTTTTTCTATATTCTTAATTTCATTTAAAGTTTTTTGCCTATTAATGGCTTCTTGTTGAAGTTTATTTTCTAGATCTATATTAGATGTCAGCCCATACTTTCTGAGTTGATTTAAAGTATCAGCCATAGTATTCATATTGTGTTTCTTTGCCCATATTTCATAAGCTTCAGAAGATTGTATCTTTTTATTATTTTTTAAGTCTATTATATTGTCGACTTTTTTATATGTTTTCGTAGAAGAATCAAAATCAATTTTTACTGACTTTTTATTCATATTATTCTCGATTCTTTCCTTTATCTTTTCATTGGTATAATCTTTTCCAAGAGTATTTTCTTTAGCACGAATAAATCGTCCTTTTTCTCCTTGTTCTTTATGACGAAAAGATAAGTACTTGCCTAATTTGATTTCGTATCCATATTCTTCCATAGTTTTTAAAAAGTTATCATAGCTATTAGACTTTTGAATAGCATGATCAATAGATATTTGAAGTCTATATTTCCAAGATGTCCCTTTTTTAAATTCCATATATTCCTTATATGATTTCCCATTAGTTTTATATTTATTTTTAAACTTCATATAGTCTTCATCTATAACAGATAACTTATATTTTCTACACAAGTCATCACTATAATTTCTAATTTGATGGTAAGATTTTTTATTGCTTTGATAGGCTTTACCTGTATCAAAAGAAACATTATTAAATAGAATATGGTTATGAATATGCTCCTTATCTACATGGGTTGTTATTACGTATTCATATTTTCCTTGTAGTACCTTCTCACATAATTCAATTCCAATTTTGTGTGCTTCTTCAGGTGTAGTTTCTCCAGGTGCAAAAGCTTGAATTAAATGTCTTGCTAAAACTTTTGCTTTAGAATTACATTCTATTTTTGTTTGTTCAAATTCTAAATGAGCAGTTATAGGGTTACAGTTTAGGGAGGAAATTAGAATTTTTTCATCTGTTTTATCACTATTCATAATGTAATCAAGTGCTACTTTTAAAGTGGATTTTATAGGATGAATTTTAGTAATTGCCATTATTCTTTCTCAGTATTTATGCTATTAGAATTAGTAAGAGAGTATATTTTTTTACGCATAGAGAAAATATCTTTTGCTTGATTTTCTAATAAGCTTTTTAAATCTTCTACATCATCTTTATATATAATTGATGTAGTATTTACCCTTTTAGCAATTTGATTTATATTATTTGAAGTACGACTTATATTTGTTGACATTTCACGAAAGACATCCATATCTAATACATAAATATCTTTTTCTAAAATACATTTCATAATAAATTGCCTAAGAGTTTTGCACTTAGATGCTTTATGTTTTTCATTTAGCAATTCTAACTCCTCGTCAGATAACATTAAATAAATTCCGTTATTTCTAAATCTACTTGTCATAATTTAACCTCCTCGTATATTGTAGTTGTAATAATAAATACTACATTTTGTTCTCAATCCCTCTTTATTATGTGATAATAATTATATAGATAGAGCTCGTAGTAAACTTCCTTGAAGCTCCTCTTCCTAATAAATTTATTAATCGAAATAAAAAAGAAAAACCTGTAAATTCAAGTAGGATAACTTGACTTACAGGTTTAATTTATTCTATATATTTCGTTTGGAAATCTCCTGATTTAAATTTTTATTATTCATATTTTATCACTTTTTGAGATAATATTCAAGTTTACGTTGAAGCTATTATAAGCGTTTGTTGCTGAATTTAATCATTATAAATTTAGGGGTTTGGGGATATTCCCCAACAAGTAAAATGGAAAAAAATAAGCGATATAATCGTAGTATTCTTATTTCATTTTTAGTAAGTGCATATGCACTTACTGTGCTTGCTATTTTTGCTATTTTTGCTATTTTTATATAAAGAACGGAACTGTATTGGAAAATGTGAGAGTAGGAGATTATGAATATGAATTGATAATGAAAGAAAAAAAACACATTAAAAAAAACAAGTTTCAATGGAAGTTTCTGATTAATCTTAATAGAGATAAAATTTTACAAAGACAGATTTTATATACATTGGAATGGGAAAATATAGATAATGAATGTATTATTAATGAATTACATAAATTTGGAATTAAAGGGGTTCAGATATCAAATAATTACATTATAGCATATAGGAATTAAATTATTTATATTAAAAGTATAGTACTTACATGTATTAGCATTGAAATTAAAAGCAAGGCGTGTTATAATATAACTAAGTTATATTTGAAAGGAGAATGTAGTGAATAGTGGCTAATGGAGATTATGAGGTAACTCACTCAAAGATATTAGATTGTGGTAAAAAAATTTTCAAAGAAAAAGGATTTGAAAAAGCTAATCTAAGAGCAATATGTAAAGCTGCGGGCGTGACAACAGGTGCTTTTTATGGACATTTTGAAGATAAAGAAGATCTTTTCTGTAAATTGGTTGAACCTCTAATAGACCAAATAAACATATATTATACAATGTATGAAGACAAGAGTTTTGATGTTTATAAGAAAGAAAGTCCAATAAGTAGAGAAGCTATTCAGAATGTTTTGGAATCAAAAGCACAAGGTGCTATTGAAATGGTACTGTATTTCTTTGAACATAAAGATGTGTTTGAACTTTTAATATTCGGTTCTTATGGAACAAAACATAATAACTTTTTAGATAGTATCATTGAGAGAGAAGACAAAAATCATTTTAAAATTCTAAGTATGATTTATGGTGAAAATAATGTCAATGATGTAATAACTAATAGAGGAATACACTTGCTGAATCATGCATATTTTTATGCTTTGTCAGAAGTAGCAGTTCATTCGCAAAATAAAGAAGAAGTAAAATTAAATGCAAGTTTGATTTCACAGTTCTTTAATGAAGGATGGAGAAAAATTCGAGGATTATAAATAAATTTTAGCTAAATATAACTTAGTTATAATTGATTTTTAACTTAAATATAACTTAGTTATATTGGTCGTGGAGATTATGGAGTTAAAAATTAATATCTATGTATTAGACATAAATAAAATTTTAAGGAGGATTAACTTATGAATTTAAAAGGTATTGTAAAAATAGCAGTATTCTCTGTTATTGGATTTGTATTGACAATGGGATTAGGATTGTTGACGGGATCCTTTGGAATGCTCCCAAGTTTATATTTATCGTCAGCCCTGCCAACAATTATTGTAGCACCGGTTTTTGTTATTATGTGTAAACAGGTTCAGCAAAGAGGTACAGCATTTTTATATTTTCTATTGATGGGTGTTTTCTATGTTCTCATGGGAATGTGGCCAGTAATTGTTGTTTGCGCTATTGCAGGAATTTTAGCAGAACTTGTAATTGGTAAGAAGGAAAATTATGTGAATAAAAATATGAGGATTGGAACTGCGTTTGGAGCAGGTATGTTCATATATTCCTTACATGCTATGTATTTTATGTTTGTATTTGGTGTAGAAGGACTTGCAAAGCAATTTCCAAAAATGTTTACAAAAGATTATGCAACATTCCTTTATAATTTTTACACTCCTAAAAACATATTGATTTGTCTGTTGATTTCAGTTGTAGCTTCAGTCATAGGTGCTTATTTTGGGACATACACTTATAATAAATTTTTTAGCAATAGGAAGAAAAAAAGTGTTTTGTAGAGATGAAAGAAATAATAAAAACAAACACCAACTATCAGATAAAATCAACCCACTTACTATAGTTGGGTTGATTTTATTGTTTTCAGTTATTTTAACGGTAGGAGAACAATCCCAATACTTATTTTCCCTTATTTTTGTTTTAGGGTTATTATTTTTATTTTCTATCAAAAAAGCATTTAGAACGATATGTTCATTGCTTATAGTATGGGGACTTATTTATTTACTAAAACCTCATTTAGGAAATGTTTTGATTGGCTCTATATATACAATGCTACTTATAGTGTTGAAGTTTGCTCCACTTTTCATATTAGGAAGAGTTCTGTCATCATATAGCTCCTCGCATCTAATTGCTGCATTTAGAAAGATTGGAGTTGATGGTGGAATAGGTATAGGAATCACAGTATTTTTTCGTTTTATTCCAGAAATCTCTATTAGGATGAAGGAAATAAACAACGGCATGAAAATTAGAGGATTTAAAGCAAGTATTTTCAAACCAATTAGAACATTTGAGTTATATTTTGTTCCTCTTATGTATAAGTGCATAGACATAAGCGACACCTTAACTTGTTCAATTATATCAAAAGGAATTGAATACGATGGGAAAAAAACAAGTTTTCATGAGGTGAAAATTACTTTTATTGATATCGCAATGATAGTCGGAGGGATGATTTTGTTGGGGGCGAGTTTATGGAAAAAATTTTAGAGGCAGAAATCAAATCTTTTCATTATGGAGAAGATTTGATATTAAAAAATTTAAAAATGTCCGTAAACAAAAGCGAAATTGTAGTCTTAACGGGTCTTTCCGGATGCGGAAAAACGACACTTTTAAGATTACTAAACGGGCTTATTCCATCCTTTTATGATGGTGATTTGGACGGAGAAATCAAGATTTTAGGGAAAGATATAACGGCATATAAAAAAGGAGAGTTAGCTAAATATATTGGCAATGTATTTCAAAATCCTAAAGATCAATTTTTTTGTGATGTTGTTGAAGATGAAATAGCTTTAGTGGGTGAAAATTTGGGCTTAGACAGGGATACATTAAAAGAAAAGGTTGAAGAAGCAATGGACTTATTAGGAATAAGCCATATCAGCAAAAAATCCATTTTTGAATTATCAGGAGGAGAAAAGCAAAAAGTAGCTATAGCTGGAACTCTTATCTATGATACAGATATTATTTTTTTTGATGAGCCATCAAGTAGCCTCGATTACGATAGTATAAAACACTTCAGAGAAATACTTCTCAGATTGAAAGCGATGGGGAAGACAATAATTATAGCGGAACATAGACTCTATTATTTAAAAGAGATTTTTAACAGGTTGATTTATATAAAAGATGGTACAATATGTGGTATTTTTCCGAATGGGAGTCTTAGTAATGATAAATGTAAGGAACTTGAGTTAAGAACACTTAATGAAAGAGAATTGGTATCAGAAATAGAACCGATTGTAGCTGAAAGCTACATAAAACTAAATAACGCTTGTATCCATCAAGGGAAAAGAACCTTGATAAAAAATTTAACTTTTGAGCTTGGGAAAAGCGAAATAATGGGAGTTATTGGTCCTAATGGTATTGGGAAAAGTACTTTAGCAAAAGCATTATGCGGATTATCTGAAAAATATTTAGATGTAAACTATGGGCATAAACAAAAGGAAAGGCTCAGAAACTCATACTGTGTATTACAGGATGTAGATGCTCAGATTTTTTTAGACACAGTAGAAAATGAACTGATATTTTGCAAAGATAAAAATTCAGAAAGTGATTTAGAAGAAATCCGTAACTACTTAAAAGATACAGATTTGTGGAATAAGAAAACCAATCACCCACAGAAATTATCAGGGGGACAAAAACAACGATTGGCAATTATCACTTCATTTTTATCAGGTCGTAAGCTAATAATTTTGGATGAACCAACATCAGGGCTTGATTATAAAAGTATGAAAATCATGTCCGAATTAATGAAAGAAAAAGCAAAGGAGATTCCAATTATAATAATTACTCATGACTTAGAGCTGTTATTTAAAACCTGTCATTCCGTCTTAATGCTCGGTGATAAGGATTATAAAAAAATATCTGTAAAAGGAAATGAAGAGTTGATCATGGATTTTATGGATAAAAAAATTTTATGGAAGGAGATAAACTATGTTAAATAAGGTTTTCGAATATGCTGGTACGCATAAAAAATCAATTCACTTAGCAAGTTTTATTATGCTTATTAGTGTAATTATGGGTGTGTTACCCTTTCTATTTGTATATAAAATCATCAATCCACTTGTTTTAGGTAAACAATTGGAATTTGAAAGAATTGTTTTTTTATTGATAAGCATTTTAGTTTGTTTAGTATTACAAGCTGTCTTAGGTGGAGTAGGTCTTAATGTCTCACATAAAGCAGCATACAACACGTTACTTGGACTTCGAACATCTTTACAGAAAAAAATGGAAGCTCTTCCATTGGGTGTTGTTGAAGAAAAAGGGACGGGTACAATCAAAAAAATGTTCGTGGATGATATTGGTAGTTTAGAAGTGCTTTTAGCTCATTCGCTTCCTGAAGGAATAGCTAATTTAGTTGTACCTATTATGGTTTATGTTTCAATGTTTTTTATTGACTGGAGATTAGCTTTAATGTCATTAGCTTCTATTCCGATTAGCGTTCTCGCAATGATGATTATGTACTCTGTAGGTATGAAACAAATGGGTCCATATTATATGGCAAGTGGAAAAATGAATAATACCATTATTGAGTATGTAAACGGTATGGAAGTTGTAAAAGTATTTAATAAGCAAACAGAGTCTTATGAACGCCTTTCTAAAGATATCAGTAATTACAGAGATTATGCACTTGCTTGGTATAAGACGGCATGGCCATGGATGGCGTTATACAGTGCCTTACTTCCATGCACAATTATTTTAACATTGCCGCTTGGTGGCTACTTTGTATATATGGGCTATGCAAGCCTTTCTAACTTAATATTAATATTATGCCTTTCTTTAAGTATAGGCTTACCACTACTGAAAGCTCTCGGATTTTTACCAACTATGCCGCAGTTAAATTATAAAATTTCTGCTTTAGAACAAGCCTTAAATATGGCTCCTTTAAAACAGGGAGAAAATGATTTTAAGGGAACAGGACAGACTATTTTATTTGACAATGTTACCTTTGGCTATCAGTTAAGCAGGATGGGAGAAAATGGACAGCCTGAAACCTATATTAAGAATGTTATTCATAATGTTAGTTTTACGGCAAGAGCCGGCGAAAAGACAGCGATTGTTGGCGAATCCGGTTCAGGAAAAAGTACTTTGGCTAAACTTTTAATTCATTATTATGATGTTTTAGATGGAAGCATAAGTATTGGTGGACAAGACATACAGGACATAAGATTGGAATCACTCAACAAACAAATTTCTTATGTAGCACAAGACCAATATCTGTTTAATACCTCTCTTTTAGAAAATATTCGCATTGGTAATTTAGATGCCAGTGATGATGAGGTAATAGAAGCAGCTAAAAAAGCCCAGTGCATGGAGTTCTTAAATAGACTTCCGAATGGTATTTATTCTTTAGCTGGAGAAGCAGGAAAGATGCTTTCAGGTGGAGAAAGGCAAAGAATATCATTAGCAAGAGCTATATTAAAGAATGCTCCGATTGTTGTGCTTGATGAGGCAACAGCTTACGCAGATCCGGAAAATGAAGAAAAAATGGAAGCGGCTATTCGTGAACTTGTAAAAGGGAAAACCTTAATTGTTATTGCACATAAGTTGCCGTCTATTGTAGATGCAGATCAGATATTGGTTATGGATCATGGTCGTTTAGTTGCGAATGGAAAGCATAAAGATTTATTAGAATCTTCGGTAGAATATCGTAAATTATGGGATGCGACACTATTTAGTAAAGATTGGAAAATCAGTAGAAAGAAAGGTGAAATGAATGTTTAGACTAATTTCAAGAATTTTAAATCTATCAGGTAAATACAAAAACAGAATAAAGTCCGCATTTATATTTGCCTTTGTTGAATCTATATTAAGTAAAATGCCTATATTTATTGCATTTACCGTTTTGATTGGATTTTATGAAAAAACGAATACTCCCAAAACTTTTCTATATGTAGGAGTAGGACTTGTTTTAGTGGTTTTATTACAAGCTGTGGTTCACTTCTTAAGTGATAAATTACAAAGTGCAGCCGGCTTTATGATTTTTGCTGATAAAAGAATGCAGCTTGGTAATCATCTTAGAAAGCTTCCAATGGGATATTTTACAGCAGGTAATTTAGGAAAAATAAATTCTGTTTTAAGTTCGGACATGGCTTTTATTGAAGAAGTTTCCATGAGTACGATTGCCAATATGATGAGCTATGTATTATCAACACTTGTACTAACAGTATTCATGTTTGTTTTAGATTACAGAATTGGACTGATTGCGCTGTGTGTGACACTGGTTGCAACATTGCTTGCAAATAGCATGAACAAAATGTCTTTATCTGAATCGGTTATTAGACAAGAACAAAGTGAAAAACTCACTGATGCAGTTTTGTCATTTGCTGAGGGGATCAGTGTTATTAAAAGTTATAACCTTTTAGGTGAAAATTCTAAATCTCTTACAGATAATTTTATATCATCAAAGAACACATCAATAAAATTTGAAAATAAAATAACACCATGGACAACCGGTTTAAATATTATTTATGGAATTGGTATCACATTTATTTTAGCAGTGGCTTTATATCTTAATAATAAAGGAACTTTGGGACTTCCATATATGTTGGGGCTTATTTTGTTTGTGTTTGACTTATTTAGCCCTTTAAAAACACTTTATGGTGAAGCTACAAGGCTTACTGTAATGAACGCTGCTTTGGATCGCATCGAAGAAGTGTTAAATGAAACTGAATTACAAGATGTAGGGAAAAAACATATACCAAAATCTGAGTCCTCAGAACCTGAAATTTGTTTTAATCATGTTAAATTTTCTTATGGTGAAAAAGAGGTCTTGCATGATATGAGTTTCAAAATGAATAAGAATACAATGACGGCTTTAGTTGGACAGTCTGGTGGAGGAAAATCCACAGTGGCTAATCTTTTGGCAAGATTCTGGGATGTAGACTCTGGAGAAATTTTGATTAGAGGAGTGAATATAAAGGATGTTTCACTGTCTGAATTGATGTCAGAAATCAGTATGGTTTTTCAGAGAGTTTATTTATTCCAAGATACAATTTTTAATAATATTGCTATGGGAAAAGAAAATGCAACTAAGGAAGAAGTTATAGAAGCAGCCAAAAAAGCAAGATGTTATGATTTTATTATGGAACTTCCTGATGGATTTGACACAATGATCGGAGAGGGAGGTGCAACTCTATCTGGTGGTGAAAAACAAAGAATTTCTATTGCTCGCTGTATATTAAAAAATGCTCCTATTGTAATTCTTGACGAAGCAACAGCAAGTGTTGATGTGGATAATGAAAGCTATATACAGGAAGCAATCAGTGAATTGGTAAAGAATAAAACATTATTAGTTATCGCTCATAGATTAAATACTATTAGAGATGCCGATAATATTATTGTAATCAAGGAAGGCAATATTGTAGAACAAGGAACCCATAATGAACTAATTTCTTTAAATGGGATTTATAAAAATATGGTAGAGCTGCAAAATAAAAATAATGGCGTAAAAATACTGTGAGAAAATATTTATTATAAATGGAGGTAAGTACGTGAAACAGGATATGAAAGAACAACTTCTTACAAAAAGTCCATTATCTTTAATGTTTCAACTATCCATTCCGGCCGTAATCGGAATGATAGTTATAGGATTATATCCATTAATGGATGGAATTTTTGCAGGAAATATTATAGGACAAAGTGCAATGACCGCTTGTGGAGTTGCACTTCCACTTACATTTTTTAACAGTGGTACATCAACTTTACTTGGAGTGGGAAGTGCATCAATTTTATCTAGATCTCTTGGAAAAGGTGATAGAGAAACCGTAGATAAGATTATGGGAAATTTGATTTATTTTGTAATTTTATTTTCCGTAATAATTACAGTTGGAGGAATAATTTTAGCTCCACATTTTCTAGACTTAGTAGGTGCAAGTGGAGAGATTAAAGAACTTGGAGTTAGGTACTTAAGGGTAATATTTTTAGGCTCTATTTTTGTAAACTTCACACAATCAGCTAATATGGTTATGCGTGGCGAAGGTCTTATGAAAAGAGCCATGGGAATTATGGCAATGGGAGCCTTTATAAATATTATTCTTGATCCAATACTTATGAAAGCTATGGGAGAATATGCCATAGAAGGGGCTGCCATTGCAACCATAGTTGCTCAAATTATTCAAGCTATTGTAACTTTATATTACTTTAAAAATAAAAGTGAAAATGTAAAAATAGGAAAAATTAGAAAGTATAAAGAAGTTTATAAAGAAATGTTTGGTGTAGGAGTTTCTGCAATGATTATGCAAGTTTTCTTTATGATTCAACAGACACTTTTATATAAACAAGCCTTTTTATACGGAGGAGAGACAAACGGCATATTAATGGCAGCAACTCTAAGAATTTATGCCTTTTCATTCATTCCACTTTGGGGAATGAGCCAAGGACTTCAACCGGTCGTTGGAACAAATTTTGGTGCTAAAAAATTTGATAGGGTAAGAGAAACTATGAAAGTATTTTCAATAGGCGGACTAGTTCTTGCTGCAATATTTTGGATACCTGTACAAATATTTACAAGAGAAATTCTATCAGGATTTAATGTAAGTGAAGAAATAATATCACAAGGATTGAATAATCTTAGATTATTTTACTCAGTATTTATTTTATACGGAGTAATGGTTATGACCATAACATTTTTCCAAGCTATTGGTGATGGCAAAAAGGCAGGAAAGATTGTAATGCTAAGACAACTTATTTTATTTGTTCCAGCTATGTTAATACTTCCTAAAATTTTCGGTAGTAGTGCAGTTTGGTGGGCAGAGCCGGCAGTTGATTTATTGATGATTATAGTTGGATTAATAATGCAAGGAAAAGCTCTTTCAAAAATGGTAAAAGGTAACTAAATAACATTTTAAAAAATAATATATTTAGACTTTGAAAGGAAAGATTTTCATTGTGAATGAAAATTCAAAAAGATAAAGATTATCCGTCAATCAAAAAAATTACAAATACAAAAAAACTGGGAAAAAAGTATTTATTTCCAAAAGGTTTAATAAGTCAACAATGATATATAAGCGGGAATAAGTACAGGATGATTATATAGTTATTATAAAAGAAAAGAGGATATTTTATATGATTTAATTTCTGAAAAATTTAATTTTGTGAAATTCATAGAATTTGTATTAAAGGATGTAGACAGTATTATTAATACAAATATTATAGAAATATTAATAGATAAAATATTCAGTTGTGAAGAATTCAGATCTATATATGCTATTTTTTAGTTGAATCTAAGGATGATAAAAAATTTAAGAATTTGGAAGAACAAATAAAACTCAGATTTATAAATTATTTTAATAATAATTTAGATAATCACACAAGCATGGAAGCTGATAAATTTCATGACAAGCTTTAGTTATTAATACTTTCAATAAAATATTTAGATACTAAAAAAGATAATTATACTCATATCAATATTTAGAAAGATATATGTGTAATGGAGGTAGATACTTTAATGATAAAAAATCTATATAAGGAAATAATAAGTTTATCTACCTATTTAAACATCATATTTATTTTTATTTTTTAGATTTAATAAAAAACTGTATTTAGTTTTTAAACTATTATTTTTTAGAGGACGCGGCATGTCTAAATGTCGCAGTCCTCCTTTTTTTATTTTCAAAAAAGAATTTGAAAAAGAAAAGGAGGACAAGATGTCTAAAGAAAAATATATTTATGTGGATGGAAAGAAAATATATGTAAGCGATGAAATTTATAGAGAATATAAGAAACTAAAGAATCGTGAAGAGTATCTATCAAGACTAGATAGAAAGTATAGAGATCTTTATTTTACAAGCGAAAATGATGCTATAGAAAATATAGTAGATAAAAGTGTAAATGTAGAAAAGATAATTGAGACTAAGCTTAGAATAGGGGATCTATATAAGGCACTTGATAACTTAAATGAGGAAGAAAGAAAGATAATCGATGCTTTATATTTTGAAGAAAAAACAATCCGAGATCTAGCAAAAGAAAAAGATGTATCTTCCAAAAAAATTTTCACATCAAGAAATAAAATATTACAAAAACTAAAAAAACTACTCGATGTAGAAGATTAGGGAATTACTAAGGATCTTCTTGTTTTATGGGAAATTAAAAAATACTTCAAAAAAATGGAAACAAGAGGCATAAAAATTAAGGTTTATATATAGAGGGACTTTTAAAACCTCGTTATATATAGATTTGAACCTTGACAACTGAATAGACCAAGACAGGACATTAACCATTTGTGGAGCTTTATAATTTCTTCGCCATGACTTTTCTGCTGATAAGGATTTCGGTTTAAATAAATACTCTAGTTAAAAGAAGGATAAAAGAAAACGAGCGACAAAAAGAAATTATATATTCAGCCTAGGAAACTGATGCGTTGAAGCAAATGGGGATAATGATACTTCTACAGTTGTTGCCGGCTCATCTTGAAAAGGGGCGGTGGTGAAATTCCAATGTCGTGACCTACACGCCTGTTAATGTCAAAAAACTTAAAAATATTGAAGATAAGGAGAAGGTATTATGTGTGATGAACATAATATAAATACAGAAATGAAAACAGATAAAAAAGATAAACAGATGATAAATCAAATTGATGGTTGGAATATAGAAGTTAAATTTAATGAAAATGGATTTAGTTTAGAAAATTTAGTAGAGGAATACATCAAAGAAAAATTTTCTGTCTATTAGGGGCTGACAAAAAATATAAGGAGCGTTATAATATTTTTGTGGAAGCCTAACCTTGGTTCGATTTATTGTATGTAAATTGAATTAAAGGAGGCTTTTTTATGTTTAAAAACAATTTAGCAAAAGAAAATTTGGCAGTTATGTATTTAAGATTATCAAAAGAAGATGGCGAAAAAACAGAAAGTAACTCTATATCCAATCAAAGAGAAATTATAAACTCTTATGCAAGAAAAAATCAAATTACAATGATCAAAGAGTATGTTGATGATGGATATTCAGGTGCAAATTTTGATCGTCCCAATTTTAAAGAAATGATAAAGGCTGCCTATGATAGAAAGTTCAATACAATTATTGTAAAGGACTTATCGAGATTCGGAAGAGATTATATAGAAGCTGGAAAATATATTCAAAGAATATTTCCGGACAACGGTATAAGATTTATATCAGTAAATGACAATTACGATAGTAAAAGTGCAGATATAAACGATACACATCTTATACTTCCTATAAAAAACTTCATCAATGACAGTTATTGCAGAGATATTTCCAATAAGGTAAAGAGTTCTCAGAAGATAAAAAGAGAAAAAGGAGATTTTATCAGTGCTTTTGCACCTTATGGATATAAAAAGTCTGAGGAGAATAAAAACAAGTTAGTGATTGATAAAAAGATATCGGATATTATCAAAAATATATTTGATATGAAACTCTTGGGATATTCCTCAAAGGCAATTGCAGATGAACTAAATCATTTAGGAGTTTTAACTCCAAGAAAATATAAAGAAAGTCAAGGATTTAAGTGTAATGGATTTCAAAATACAAAAGGTGGAACTTGGTCAGCAAAGACAGTAAATAGAATTATAGAAAATGAAGTATATATTGGAAATACTTTACAAGGAAAGAGTGTTACTTTAAGTTATAAAAATAAAAAGCAGATAGAAAAAGAGAAAGAAGAATGGATAAGAGTAGAAAATACCCATGAAGCAATTATAAGTAAAGAAGTTTTTACTATTGCAAATACTATGTTAAAAAGAGATTTGAATAATTCTCGTGGAAAGGACAAAATTGATATTTTTACAGGAATGCTTTTTTGTAAAGAATGTGGAAGTTCTTTGATTAGAAGGACTGTAAAGTATAAAAAAAGAGAAGAGATATTCTATATCTGTTCAAAGTACAACAAGGGAAAATCTTGCACAAGACACAGCATAAAAGAAGAAACTTTGATAAAAGCAGTATCTAAAATAATGAAGTCCTACATTGAATTTAATGAAAATCTATATTCTAAAGTTCAGCGTATAGATATAAATAAAAATTTGAAAGACAATCAAATTCCTATACTAAGACGAGAAAAAGCAATGACAGAAGAACTCTTATCTTCCCTTTACCTTGACCTAAAAGAAGATGTTATTAGTAAAGAAGAATATCAACTTTTTAGAAAAAACTATACAGAGAAATTGACTAAATTAGATGAAAGTATCGAGTATAGATTGAAAAAACAGGAAGATACTAAGGAGAAGATTGACAAAAATAAGAGTTGGATCATCGACATTAACAAGTATAAAAATTTATCGGAAATAGATAGATTGTCTGTTGTGATGCTCATTGATAAAATTTTTATTTCTGAAGATAAGACGATAGATGTTAGGTTTAATCATACCGAAGAATTGTCTTTACTTGAAGAAATGACAAAAACGGATAAGCCTGATATTAAATCTAACATCATAAAAAAGAAAAGTGTCTATATAAGTAGGAAGTCAAAAACTATTCCCACTGTTATGAATAAAAGTCTTGTAAGTGCTGAAAGTGAGGTATGCTGTGGCTAGAACAAAAAACAGGCATATATCACAATCAGAAACAGAAGTTGGAAAAGTGATTGAAAAAATATACATTGCCGGTATTTATGCTAGATTATCACAGGAAAGAAAGGAAGCTTACAGGGATAAAAGTAATTCACTTGAAATGCAGGAAGAACTTTGTATAAATGCTGCAAAAGAAAAAGATATAAAGATTTTAAGAGTATACAAGGACTATGAATATTCTGGAACAAATTTTAAAAGACCTGCATTTATTGAAATGATGGAAGATATCCGAACAGGCATGATAGATTGTATCATAGTAAAAGATATGTCAAGGTTTGGTAGAGAGTATTTAGAAATCGCAAACTATATCGAAAAAGTATTTCCATTTTTGGGAGTTCGATTTATTTCCGTAAATGATAATCTGGATACTAAAGACGGTATAAAATCAGATCAGAGTTATGAAATAGCAATAAAAAATATCTTCAATGATTTATACGCAAAAGATATTTCAAAGAAAATAAAAGCCTCTAAAGAAATAAAAATGAAACAAGGGTCTTTTATAGGAGCGATGGCTCCGTATGGCTATAAGGTTGATAAAATTGATGGAAAAAGAGTTCTGGTGATGGACGAAAAGGCAGCAGATGTAGTAAGACTTATCTTTTATATGGCAAGTCAAGGTAAATCCAATATGCAAATAGCAAGAGAATTGACTAAAACATATACGACACCTGATGAATATAAAAGAACAGGTAAAATTTTTAAGGATAAAGAAGATACAAAACAATGGGATATTTCTTATATATCAAAAATGCTTTCTGATGAAGTATATATTGGGAATTTGATTCAAAGAGTATACTCAAATAGACATGATCCAAGTAGGAAAAGTAAGTTTCGTGATAAAGAAGAGTGGATTATAACAGAGAACACCCACGAAGGGTTAATAGACAAAACTACATTTGAAAATATCAGAGAGATAAAGGAGAAAAAACAAAACTATCTACCTTACCATTCACTGAAAAACATAATAAAAGACGGAAAAGAAAATGTTGGAGTAAAAATTCAAAGAGATTATAAAAAAGAAGGAAAGTATGACGACCTCATACAATGCAGTGTTTGTGGTAGAAATTTGAAAAAACAATATGGACCACGAGGACTGAAATATCATGATGAGATTTGCTATTGCTATTATTGTAAAGGTGGAGACAGATTAAAATTAGAAAAATCTCATGTCAGAATATATGAAACAGACCTAGACAAAATTTTAGTAGATACCTTTAAAAGACTGTTTTCAAGCTTTTATAAAAAGGATAAAAGATTACAACTAAAAATATATTTAGAAAATATAAGTGCTGAAAAGATAAATCAAGTTTCTATAAAAACAGATGTAAATAATAAAAAGATTGCTTCTCTTAGGATCAATCTACAAGAACAATATGAAAACTATGTTAAAGGAGAGGTTCTTTTAAGTGATTTTAAAATAGAAAGTAAAAAAATAAATAATCAAATAAAAACCTTAAAAAATGAGTTAAAAGTTTTTGATGAAAGAATAAGAAATATAAAAAAGAAAAAAAGAGAAATTATGGAATTTATAGATGTACTATTTTGCTGCTTGGATGCTAAAAGCATAGAAGTTGATAAAGAATTGGTCGATACATTAATTAGCCATATAGAAATATCAGAGTATAAGAAGGTTGCCATATATTTTAAGTTTAAACTTGATAAAGATGTGGGAAAGCAGTTGGAGGTAGATCATGAATAAGATAGCTATTTATCTCAGGCTTTCACAAGAAGATTATGAGAAATCGGATGAAAGTACAAGCATAGTAAATCAAAGAGATTATATAAAAAACTACATTGAAAATGAAACATCTTTAAAAAGTTGTGAAATAGAAGAATATGTAGATGATGGATATTCTGCTACTAATACAAATAGGCCTTCATTTTTAAGGCTTATTGAGGATATAAAGAGTGGTAAAGTGGGAACTATAATTGTAAAAGATATGTCTAGGTTTTCAAGAGATTATATCTTACTTGGGGATTATTTGAGCAATATATTTCCATTTTTAAAAATACGATTTATAGCTATCAATGATTGTTATGATTCCATAAACGAAAATGGAAATGGATTAGATATGGATACACAGTTTAAGACATTGTATTATGATTTATTCAGTAAGGAATTATCTGAAAAGGTAAGAAGTTCTATTAGGCAAATTAAATCGCAGGGGAAAAATATAAATTGGGCAGCACCTTTTGGATATATTAAAGATCCTAAAGATAAACATAGCATCATCATTGATGAAAAAACAGCTTTTATAGTTAAAGAAGCTTTTGATTTATTGCTAAAAGGATATTCGTGTATTCAAGTGGCTAATATATTTAATGAAAAAGGTTATATTACACGCTCTGAACGAAAAGAAGAACTGAAACTTTCTGATTATACTGGAAATTTAATTACTGGAAGTGAGGTAAAGAAAAGAGTTTGGACAAATGCAGCTATCTCACAGATTACAAGGAACGAACTATATACAGGAGATTATGTATATAATAAATTCAAAGAAACAAAAATAGGTGGAAGAAAAAGAATTTTACTTCCTGAAGAGGAGTGGAAAATACTTCCAAATACCCATGAAGCTATTATTTCCAGAGAAGTGTTTGATAAGGTTAAGAAAATAAAAGAAAAACGAAGTTTTGGGGGATATACAGGAAACAAAAATCGTTCTATTTTTTCTGATAAGATTTTTTGTAAAGAATGTGGTAGACATATGAGTTTACGATGTGACAGTAGACAAAAGAAGAATTCTGATAAAATATACAAGTATAAGATTTATTATTGTAATTTATGTAAAGCTGAGAAAAAACCAAACAATATCAAAGAGAAAGCTATTATTGAACTTATAAAACCCAAATTAAAAGATTTTAAGATACAAAACACATTAAATGAAGAGAAAGTCATAGAACACAATAATGTAAAAGAAGAGATTCTAAAGGAAATATCCATATTAAACAGTAATTTACAAATCATCTATGAAAACTATAAAAAGAAAAATATTTCAAAAGAGGCGTATCTAAAGGAAAAATCTCTTATACAAGATAAAAAGATATTATTGGAGAGTAAGTTGGAAGAATTGAAGTCAGAGAAGATTGATTCAAGGAAAGAAACGGATATTACAGTCTTAGACGAAGAAAGTTTATTGAAGGCTTATTTAGACAATAAAATTGATAAAATAATTGTATCAAGAAGTGGAGAAATAGAAATTTTAGAAAAATAGATGAATAGCATTAAAAGTAACTCATAATCTCGCCAACTTTAATTTTAATACGCCAAAATGAAAATAATGGCGAGAGAATTCGCAGAAATAAATATTACAGTTTAATATGAGCCGATAGGGTAAATATTTAGGAACAAACAAAAAAATGATATAATTATAGTTAAAATGAGATATTGTGAGGTGATTTTTGTGTCTAAAATAAATGTAGAAGGATCAGAAATTAGCATTATTGCCATAGATAATAGAGATTATATTTCTTTAACCGACATGGTTAGAAATGTTGAAAATGGTGTGGCACTGATAGAAAAATGGCTAAGGAATAAAAATACAATTGAATTTTTAGGAATATGGGAAGAAATGTATAATGCGAATTTTAATTCCACCGAATTCGAGGGAATTAAAAATGAAGCAGGTTTTAATCGTTTTATTTTATCGGTTAAACAATGGGTCAATAAGACGAATTCTATCGGAATTGTTGCCAAAGCAGGAAGATATGGTGGAACATATGCACATAAAGACATAGCTTTTGAATTTGCGTCGTGGGTATCACCTTATTTTAAGCTCTATCTAATTAAAGAGTTTGAGCGCTTAAAGGAAGAAGAGCAAAAACAATTAGGTTGGGATATCAAGAGAAATTTAGCTAAGATAAATTACAAAATTCATACAGATGCAATTAAGAATAAACTTATCCCTGAAAAATTATCAAAGGAAAGAATAAACTATATCTATGCAAGTGAAGCAGATATATTAAATGTAGCTTTGTTTGGAATGACCGCAAGAGAATGGCGTGAAGGTAATCCGGAGTTAAAAGGAAATATGAGAGACTATGCTGATATATCACAATTAGTGTGTTTATCAAATCTTGAGAACTTAAATGCTGTTTTTATAAATGAGGGAATGGATGCAACTGAAAGGATAGAAAAATTAAATGCAATTGCTATTGAACAAATGAGGATTCTAACAGAAAGTGAACGTATAAAAAAGTTAAAATAAAAGTTTTGTATATAAATTAGGCGATAGAAATATCGTCTAATTTTATGTAACAATTGCTTGACATTGTAGGGAAAATCAACCTTGATTAAAATTTTATTAGGTTTAAATCACGAGTATTCAGGTGATGTAAAAATTAGCAAGTAATTTAAAAATATCATATATTCCTCAAGATACATCCAATTTAACAGGTAGCCTAAACGAGTATATTGACAACCAAGGTGTGGATGAAACATTGTGCAAAACAATTCTTAGAAAATTAGATTTTGCAAGAGAATTATTTGAAATAGATATGAAGAACTATAGCGATGGACAAAAAAAGAAAGTTTTAATTGCCGTAAGTTTGTCAAAGCCAGCTCATATATTTATTTGGGACGAACCACTGAATTATATAGATGTAATATCAAGAATACAGATTGAGGAATTTATAAAAGAAGCAAAACCTACACTTATATTTGTGGAACATGATAAGAGGTTTGTAGAAGACATAGCTAATAAAATAATACGATTACAAACTAAATAATAACTCCCGGTTTGTCGAGGTGATACCTGTTAACGATACCCTTATGCTATCGTTAAAAAGTATGTGGATATGTTCCCACATACGAACGCGACTACTTGACATACTTGGTGTTCATTCGTTTCATAAGGAGCGCGTAACACTGCTTGTACGAGCTACGAAGTAGCGAAGTAGAAGCAGATGTACGTCCTATGCAAGGCACGCCCAAGAAAACGAGCAAGGTGAAGTTTGATTGGCTGCGTGCTACTGCAAGTATAGATATGCTCTCAATAACAAGACTAAAAGTTATCGTGAGTAGATGACACTGCCCGCGCCGCGCGACAGCTGTCCAAGAGCTAGGAGCAAAGCGACATGGCGATTGGAGACAGCGAACCGGGGAGTGCGTGGTATTGCTGTCAAAAGTGCAGAGTCTAAAGGCTAGAAAAATCTCGAAATCTAAGACATCGCAGAGTTTAAGCAGATGAGTTTGATTTCAGTATTCTTCTTGTTATTGTTTTATTAGAAGTCATACATCAAGAAATTGTAGTATGGTTGAGTTTACAAAATCACAGAGGACAGGTGCAGTTGATGGGATAGATGTAAAAATTTATATATTGTAAAAACAATAATTATGCTTTTAAAATACTTAAGAAATAGAAATTGATAAACGTTGGCAAAATAATACGGAGTATTCATATGAGTAAGAAATACAATGATGTGAGAATAAATTCAATTGAAAGAAATATAAAGAATAATGCTTTAGACTATTTGGATCATATTAATAAAAATAAAAATGAGGAAGAAGTATTAAAAGTTTTAAAATATTCTGGTTATTTTGTTACAGATAGAAACGAAAAATTATTTAGTAACGATACTAAATGTCTAATAAAAAATTGGGTTAAAGATAACCTTTCAGATAATAGTTATAAGAAATTTAGACGATTATCTAAAGAGGGTAATAAACTAAATAAAAAAAGAAATCAAATTAAAGAAGATATATTTAAAACTGAGCTGATGAAGTGTTCATATTTAGACTTGGTGGAAAGGTTTAATGATCAAATATCTATGAATTTAGATAAATTAAGTGAAGCTTCATCTGAGCATGAGCAAGAACAATATTTAGTTTCTAGCGAAAATATCATTTTAGGATTAGGAACATTGCTTAGAGATGGATTTAAAAATAACAAGTCGACGTGTTTTCAAAATACTGATGATAAAAATTCAAATGATATCCTAGTTTTAATTCAGTTACTCAATTTAGTAAATGATATAATTGTTAATTGGATGTTCGGAGATGTGGAAGTAACTACTGGATTATTTAATAAATTATATATTAGAGAAAATCATGGAATAATTACGGATAGAATATTTTCATTTTTAGAGTACTATAATTTAAATAATGCTAAAAATTTGAAAGATTTTGATAATGAAAATGAGATAATTAAATATTCGAATTCCTTTAGAGAAAAATTGAAAGAATTCTTTTATAGCGAAGACTTAACTGAAGAATACCTAGACATAAAACTGGAAAGATGGGTTTCCATCTACACTTATTTCTATAAACTAGCTATTAATGAGAAAAACGTACTAAAAATAGAAATAGAAAAATTAAAAAATGATTTGCTTCAAAATAAATTTAGTGAAGCTGAAATAAAGGTTATTTTTAAGCATCTGGTATTTGGTCAAAGCAAAAATGATTTATTCTCATCATTTTTAATTGAATACAACAATTTTATACTTTTACTTCCGTCATTAATAAAAATGATTGAACCACTAAAAAGTGTAATGGTTCTTTTTACTAATAATAATGAAATATCGAAAAAGGGTTCAAAATATGAAGAAAACATACATAATTTATTATTGAGATACAATCTTAGTGCAATTAAGAATGTTAAAACAAGTAGTAATGGCGAGAGTTATGAATTAGATATTTTACTATATATAGATGATACACTGTTTGTCATTGAGTGCAAAACTCAATTTCAGCATGATAATGTGAGAGGATATTGTCGTAATATTCAGGAGTTAGATTATTACATTGATAAATTTAAACGCAATTTAAAATATTTTACCAAGGATGAAAATGGAAAGAAAAGCATTAATTCAAGACTTAAGGCTATTAATTGCAATATAGATAATGTAAATGTAGTCCCGATTCTATTAACAAATATTTCTTACTCTTTTGTTGAAAGAGAGGGAATATATATTTTAAATGATACAAAGTTATACAATTTTATAACTGCCAATCAGCCCGTGGTACATTATTTTGATAATAAAAATAAGGAATATTTCCGAATAGGGATGTTATCTCCAGAATTGTTTAGAAATAAAAAAGCAAATACATTTATTGATTTTCTTAGAAATAACAATAATTATGAAATTAGCCCATGTTGTGCAATAGAAAAAATTTTTTAAAAGAGAAAATTTTTAAGAGATATAAATTGTATATTACACGGCAAAATTTCAACAAAGACACATATGATAGAAGAATAGAAAGGTACTGTAAACAAGAAGATGAATTTAATAGTATAAAATAATTTACTTGAATAGTTCTTAAGATATATTTTCACAAACGGACTCAGATTCATTAAAACATGTCTCAAAAAGTATTCTATGTATGGGACATTATAGTCTGATACTATTTAACGATAACCTTATGCTATCGTTAAATAGTTTAGTCGATATGTTCCAACATACAGACAGGTTCACTTGACATACTTAGTGTTCACTTGTTTCATGTTGAAGCCCTAACTCTACTTTCGCGCGATTAAGAAAGTTAATCGATGCGGGGGGGGAGGTAGGTCTCATGTCAGGCTTTCCCAAAGGAATGCGAGCAAGTAGGGGACATTCTTTGGTGAAAGCTACGGCGGAGAGTGTCGTATTGATGTCAAAAATAAGATTATAGATTATAATAGTGTTGAAAGTGGTAGATTTTAGGATTTTTAGAGGGTTTTGTATGAATTTTGAAAAAATTGTAATTAGTTTATTACCTATAGCAGGATTGCTTTTGTCTTTCTTTTATAAGTATAAAGCAAATGGAAATATCAGTAAGTATAGTGGATTTAGAACAGCATTAAGTATGAAATCAAAAGAAAACTGGGAGTATGGGCATAAGTATGCAGCTAAACTTTTGCGAATATATGCTATATTTTTTATATTATTAAATATTATAATAATAGTTAGTAATAGTTTAAATAATACAACTATGACAGTCATAGTTATATTGCAAATGTTATTTTACTTCATCATTGGATATAAAGTTAATAATGCTTTGGCGAAAAAAGAAAATAGTTAGAATCTATTAAGAATTAAAAAAAGATAAAGTTGTAAATATTGAAAATAAAAAAATAAAACGGTAATACAAGGTGACGACATTGAGTCTTGGGGTGTAGTATTAATTCTTATAATTTTAATTGATAATGCAAATGTTGCATGAACGCAAATGTAAATACAATTATTAATGTTAATGTAATAGCGAAGGTAAGCGGTGGTTTCAATTACAAATTAACTAATATTAAAGATTATAGTTTATGATGAAAATCCTAAAGTTATATTTAAATTATGACTTGAGGTTGAAATAGAAAATTGACAAGAATAAAAACTAAATATCCAATCAAACCAACAGAACCCGACATGCCTCTTAAAGCGGCGTAGATCGGGTCTTTTAATTGCAAAAATAGCTCCACCACGTATGCTCAGTTCTTGTTCATTAGGAATTACACCATAAAAATCTAAATATAGAATAGTGCCAAATGCTCGAATAAAAACTGGACAAATACGTGAATGGAAATGTTAAACACTAATTTAAAAATATATCCGATGTGGAATTATTTCTAAATAGATTTGAGTTATATGATTTTACACTTTATAATATACTTAGATTAAGTTCCAAAACGGAAATAATTCTAAATAAATAGAGGTGTAGGCGTATGGAAATAAAGCGTGATTATTATTTAGATAAATTAATAGGAAAAAAAGACAATGGGTTCATTAAGATTATTACAGGAATTAGAAGGAGCGGTAAATCTTATTTACTTAATAATCTTTTTTATAATTATTTGCTTGAGAATGGAGTAGATGAAAACCATATTATAAAATTTGCATTTGATTCAGGAAGAGATTTATTAAAAATTGGCGAAGATTTAATAGATTTAGATGTACTGAGCGGTGAAAGATTAGTAGATCCTAAAAAATTTTTAGACTATATCATGAGTAAAACGAATGATAACGATAAATTTTATATCCTCTTAGATGAAGTTCAATTGCTTAAATCTTTTGAGCAAGTCTTAAATGGATTTTTGCGTCAAGACAATTTTGATGTTTATGTTACTGGGAGTAATTCTAGATTCTTATCTAAGGATGTCATTACTGAATTTGCAGGTAGGGGTGATGAGATTCATATTATGCCCCTTGTATTTTCTGAATTTCTTCAAACTTATGATGGCGACAAAGAAGATGCTTTTGCTGAATATCAAGTTTACGGAGGTTTACCAGCTGGAGCTTTAATGAAAAGGGATGAAGATAAGATGAATTATCTAAAGGGGCAACTCGAAAATGTATATTTGCGAGATATTGTTCATAGGTATGACATACGCTTAACTTCTGAACTAGAAGACTTACTTAATATTTTAGCATCAGGAATTTCAAGCCTTACTAATCCAAGTAAAATAGCCTCAACTTTTAAGTCCATAAAAAAATCTAAAATTTCCGCAAATACAATTGATAAGTTTATAGGCTACTTTGAAGATTCTTTTATCTTAAAAAGAGTATATAGATATGATGTTAAAGGGAGAAAATATATAGGCACACCTTATAAAATATACTTTGAAGATCTAGGACTTAGAAATGCAAGATTAAATTTTAGGCAGATAGAACCAACTCACTTAATGGAAAATATCATTTATAACGAATTAAGATATCGTGGCTATATGGTCGATGTAGGAATGGTCTTGAAAAGGGAAAATATTAATAATAAAGATATAAAGAAACAACTTGAAGTTGACTTCATAGCTAACCTTGGAAGCAAAAGATATTATATTCAATCTGCATATAGCCTCCCATCCATAGATAAAACAAATCAAGAAAAAGCGTCCTTGTTAAATATTGATGACTCATTTAAAAAAATTATTATCGTGAAAGATCGAATGAAGCCGTTTTTAGATGAAAATGGAATACTCACTATTAATTTATTTGACTTCTTATTGGATAAGGATAGTTTAGATTTATAATGAATAACTTAACTTATTCGTTATGGATATATTCCAATATACGAGGCTTCCCTAAAAATTAAATTTTATCTGTACTGACCACTCAAGCCACTGCGAGACGGTAGGACTTTTGTCCAAACTCGATGTCGATAAGCACATAAGTGTTGAAATTGAACTGGATGAGATGGATTTGACAAGTGCGGAGAGCAAAGCAACATATGCTCAAATCAAAGAATATGTTTGGAATAAATTTCAATTAAAAGTTTCAACATT
>NZ_JBBMFO010000007.1:0-64731 GCF_040096015.1 Peptoniphilus hominis (ex Hitch et al. 2025)
TCGTTATTAACATTTTACACGAAGTTAGTATGAGTTTTTATTTTTTATTTGTGTCGCATTTAATTTTACAACTTATCATTAAAAAAAATTATGAAATTTTTTCATAGATATAATATTTTTAACTCTTCGATTTTTAGAAAATTTTTATTTCATTAAAGTAATTTTAAATATAATAAGTTCTAAACAAAAAAAAGACAGCCTAAAAGCTGTCTTAAAATATTTATTTACTTTCACCATTAAGTGTTCTATAACTAATCCAACCATTTCCTATATTACACCAAGTTCTTCCATCGGCTCTTCTAGTGTCATATACATAAACTGGATCGCCCTTGAAGAGGCTAAATTCAACTCCATAAGAAAATCCTGGTCCACTTCTTACATTGGCTCTGCCTGAAGTTACAAATTGATAAGTGCCAATTAAGTTTGATGCCTCTGCATTTTTTAATTTTGCAATTTGCTCTTCTAATTCGTCAGCCCTTGCCTTTTCCTTTAAGGCTTCACTTTCCTCTTCTGCCTTCTTTTCACTGTCTAACTTTTGAGAATTTATGTCCTCTAACATTTTTTTGAAGTCAGCATTTTCTGGGTCCACTGCCAAATAAGAGTTGAGCCTCTTAATTGCACCCTCATAATTATTGCTACTCGTTAGCTGTGAAATTTCAGCCTTAATTGCAGAATAGTTTTTCTCTATAAGGGATTCCTTCTTTTCTTTTAATTCATCGTCGTCACTTTCTAAGTCCTTTAAATAAGCAAGAGAGGCCTCATAGTCTCTGCCTTCAAACTTTTGATTGGCCTTGTTAAAGGTATCTTTGGCTTCAAGGTTCTTGTCGATTTTATTTATTTCATCTAAGTATTTTTTGTCAGAAGATTTTTCGTAAAGCTGGCTAAATTTTTCTCTAGCTTCCTTATAGTTCTTGGCTTCTAAATTTGCCCTTGCAGAACTTTCCAATTTGTTAAATTTATATTTCCCAAAGCCAAAATTAAATAAGAGAGAAAAGGCTATTAAGCCAAGGATTACAAATCCAAAGACTAGACCCTTTTGCTTTGTTCCCATGGAATCATCTTTAAAGGAATTGTTTTTTATGATTTTTTCTTCGTCTTCATAGTCGTAATCTCTGTTTATTTTTTGAGTCTTGGAAAAATCCATGTCCTCCCTCAAAGGCTGACCACATTCCATACAAAATAGGGCGCCCTCTGCATTTTCTTTTCCGCAATTCTTACATCTCATTTATAAGCCTCCTCACTATTTTTTATTTTTGTTTTTATTAGAAATATCTCTTCGAAAAATTTTTAGCTTGTGAATAATTTCTTCGTCGAGAGCAGTAACCTTCTCTTCCTTTAACTTTTTTGCAACATGAGAAACTTTATTTTTTGAATTTAGGACTTCAGCTTCAAGTTCTCTTGCAGAAATTCTCGTGCCTCCCCGAGACAAGATAATTTGCTGCTCAATGTTGTCACTTGTTGCCACCCGCACATTGGTAAGCTTTCCTATTTCGTCAAGTTGCCTCTCAATGTAGTGGTCTGCCGTCTCAAACTCCTTTGTAAAGATTATGTCGATTCCATCTCTGTGATAATTCTTGCCGCCAGATTTTTTCACCAAGTAGGCATCGAAGACAAGTATTATGTGCTCTTTAGTGCTGTGAGAAAATTCAATCATAGTATCTATGAGTTCATTTCTTGCATCTTCAAGAGAAATGTTTTTTAATTTTATTAAATTTTGCCAAGAATTTATAATATTGTATCCATCTACAAAGAGATAGTTCACATCTCTTCTATACCTACTTCTTTGTCTCTTCATTTTAAAAAACTATCTAAAAATTTCGTACATTACTATTGCAGCTGCAACTGAGGCATTAAGGGAATCAAAGTCAGAAAAATTTGGAATAGTTATGATCTTGTCGGAGTTTTTCAAAACATTCTTTGAAACTCCCTTGCCTTCGTTGCCAATAATTACTGCAACTTTGCCAGAGAAGTCACACTTTCTTATGTCTTCTCCTTCAAGGTCTGTGGCATAAATCCAAAATCCAGCTTCCTTTAATTTTTCTATTGCCTGAGAAATATTTGTAACCTTTGACACATCAATGTCGTAAATTGCACCAGCAGAGGACTTTACAACTGTGTCGTTAACAGTAGCTGCCCTCCTATTTGGAAAAATAATTCCATCTACGCCAAAAAAGTTTGAACTTCTTGCTATAGCACCAAAATTGTGGGGGTCTTCAATTTTATCTAAGATAAAAATTTTCGCATCTTCCTTGTCCCTTAGTTTATTTATAAGATCTTCAAGTTCAATGTATTCAAAGTCACTTACAAGAGCCACAACTGCTTGGTGGTTTTTTGTGCCAGCAAGTTCTTCCAACTTTTCATTGTCGCTAGTAACTGCGGGAACTTTTGCATCTCTCGCCATACCAATAATTTTTTTTATGGAACCTGTGGCATTTTTTCCCACATAAATTTTTTCTACTTCTTCATTTTTTAGGGCCTCAATAACTGGGCCCCTTCCATATATATATTTCATTTTAGATTTTTAAACTTCTCTCTAATTTCTGCTGCCTTGCCACAAGTCATCTTGCCTTCTGGGCATGGACCTGTCACGCAAGCTGGACCTTCGTCTCTAAATAAAAGTGGTGCAACTTCCTTAACTTCTCTTAGCATTTCAGTTGCAAGTTCTCTTATTTCCCATTGAGCCCTTTCGCAACATCTCACTGTGAAGAAATGTTGAAGAGTTCTAACATTCATTGTGACAACAATTTTTGTCTCGCAGGCATTAGGGAAGACATATCTTGCATCTTCTATGGACATTTTTTCCACTGCCTTTTTTGCCTTTTCTTCTTCCATTCCACTTTCTATTAGAGGTCTTGCATTTTCCCTTACAAGAATTTCTACTAATTTGTCGTAATCTTCTTGGTCTCTTCTCATAGCTTCAAGGAAAACTTTCTTTGCTTCCTCATTTTTTTCGATTTGAGGTGGAATAATGTATTCAAAGCTGTCAAGTTTTACATATCTTTGTGATTGTTGTGAGTAAGAGGCAATTCTGTGTCTCACAAGTTGATGAGTAAGTGTCCTAGAAACACCTTCAATGGCAAAGGTAAAGCTCACATGCTCAAGAGGTGAAAGGTGGGAAAAGGACATAAGTCTATTTAAAAACTTTTCTGTGGATTCTTCTGTCAGATTCTCTGTGATTTCTTCAACACCAACTCTTGAATAGCAAAGTTTTGCAGCTGCAGCAATGGTCTTATCTGGATCCATTGTGTGTGAAATAATTTTTACCTTCATCTGATCATCTCCTTAAATATTTCTCTAATTCTATTATACCTTTTCAAAAGATAGAGGTAGCCAAAGAGAGCCTCCACTCCCGTTGCAATCCTATAGTCAATGGGATCTGCGTTTTTGGGAACTGTGTGGGACTTGGCATTTCTCCCTCTCTTAAAAATTTTAATCTCTTCCTCTGTAAGATTTTCTTCTATTTTTTCAAAAAGTTCTCTCTGGGATTTTGCACGGACAAATCTTATGCTTTCTCTGTGAAGCTTGTTGGGATTTTTCCTTACATCTAAAATTTCACTTCTAACTAAAATTTCAAAGCAAGCATCACCTATGTAGGCAAGGGCAAGGGGGCTAAGCTCCCTAACCTCTCTTTCGCTATAATTTTTAACTTCTAAAAAATTTAAATTCTCTTCCAAGTTGTTCCACTTCTCGTATCTTCTATTTCAATGCCCATTTCCTTAAGCTTGTCTCTGATTTCGTCAGCCTTGGCAAAGTCCTTGTTCTTTCTTGCGGCATTTCTTTCAGCAATAAGACCTTCTATGTCTTCAGAAATTTCTTCTCTTTCACCTTCCATGATGCCAAGAACTCTTGTAAGTTTCTTTAAAAGTTCAAGAGTTTTTTCTAACATCTCCTTGGAATTACTTTCATCAAGGTTTAAGTTTATGTCCTTAACTAAGTCAAAGATTGCAGTAATAGCATCAGCTGTATTTAAGTCGTCATCCATGGCATTTTCAAACTTTTCAATGTGCCTGTCAAAAGACTTATATAATTTTTCTTCTTCATCAGTGATTTTATCTAGGCTAGACTTTTCTATTGCATCTTCAAGCTTATACTTTGCATTGTAAAGTCTCTTGCTGGAATTTTTAGTTTGTTCCATTACTTCTCTTGAAAAATTAATTGGTGAACGGTACTGAGTAGTCAAAAGGAAAAATCTTAAGACTTCAAGGTCAAATTCATCTGCAATTTCTCTTACAGTAAAGAAGTTACCCTTGGACTTAGACATTTTTTCGTTGTCAACAGTTATCATGCCATTGTGGAGCCAATAATTTGCAAAGGGAACTCCATTGCAAGCTTCTGATTGTGCAATTTCATTTTCGTGGTGAGGGAATTGTAAGTCTTCGCCACCAGTGTGAATATCTATGTTATCGCCGATTAATGTCTTTGCCATTACAGAACATTCAATGTGCCAGCCAGGTCTGCCTTCTCCCCAAGGTGCTTGCCAGAAAGGCTCCCCTTCCTTTTTGTTTTTCCAAAGGGCAAAGTCACTTGGATTCTTTTTGTTGTCGTTTATGTCAACTCTGTGGCCAGAAATTAAATCTTCAATGTTCTTCTTAGAAAGCTTGCCGTAGTCCTTGGCATAATTAATGTCAAAGTAAACATCGCCATTGGAAACATAGGCAGCGCCCTTGTCTATCAAAGTCTTGATAAAAGAAATAATTTCATCAATGTGCTCTGTTGCTCTAGGGTTTAGGGTTTCATAATCGTAAAGGTGAAGGCCATTGGCATCTTGTTTAAACTCCTTGATGTATCTTTCAGCAATGTCAGAAACCTGTACGCCTTCATCATTAGCCTTATTTATCATCTTGTCGTCAATGTCAGTGAAGTTTACAACAAATTTCACCTTCATTCCCTTGTAAGTAAAATATCTTCTTAGGGTATCGAAGACAACAAGGGGTCTCGCATTGCCAACATGTATAAAGTTATAGACAGTTGGACCACAATTGTAAATCCCAACTTCTCCCTCTTTAATTGGCACAAAATCTTCCTTTGTTCTACTTAGAGTATTGTATAATTTCATAAATCCTCCTATAAAAAAACGCCTCCTGTGAGACGATTATATACCTTTGAAAAATTTTTCGTAGTAATCAAGTCCTATAAAAGTTTTGTCTTCCACCATTTTTCTTATCTTATTTGGATCTGCAAGGTCAACGTCCATGACTTCTTCCTCTTGCAGTTTAATCTCATCAAGAGAAATATTTTTGCGAACTAGAAAAATATAAAAAATTGTATTTTTTTCTGTGATGATCCTCTTTAAATGAAGCTCTTCTTCACTGATGTCGACGCCAAGTTCTTCCTTGAACTCGCGAACCATGCCTTCCTTTGGCGTCTCTCTTGAAATAACAGAACCACCAGCAGAACAGTACCACATGCCAGCAAAGGATTTTTTATCGAGAGCCCTTCTTTGGATTATAAAATTTCCGTCATCTCGCAAAATCCATCCTTCTACAATAATATGGTATTCATCATTTTTTAGACGCTCGCCCTTTCTTATGGCGCGCCTCTTCCATTTTCCCTTTTTATCATATACATCCCAATATTCCACGACAAAACTCCTTATAGTTATTTTACACCATTTATCAAGTTTTTAAAAGATTAAGAAGACTTTATTTAAGTAAAATATTATCCATAAAAAAATGCTGAGAAAAATTTAAGCCTAACAATTTTTATCAGTTGAAAATATTTTTCCATAAAAATTTTTTTAAGCAATAAAAAACTCTTCGCTGCAAAATTTAACAGCAAAGAGTTTAATTTTCCTTTAGCGACCACCACCGCCGCCTCCGCCGAAGGATCCACCTCCACCTCCAACAGAAGTTGCGCCACCAAAGCCTGCACTATTAAAGCCAGTTGCAGCTTGGTAAGAGCTATTGATGTCCTTTGAAAACTTTCTTGAAGTCATTATGTGAGTGTTGTAAAGGGCATAATTATTAATATAAGCCGGGTAAGCTGATGCTCCTCTTGCAAATTCTTCATCGAGGAAAAATATTGATGAGTAGATTAAAAAGTCCTGCCACTTTTCAAATTCAACTTCATCAGTAACTTGATCTCCATAATCTTTCAAATAATTTTTGAATTTTATGAGATTTTCCCAAAGTTCTTTTCCCTTTTCAGTTACCCTAAGTTCTGTTCCTCTTTTCTTGGAGAATAAAAACTTCTTTTCATAGGTGTAATTTTCTAAATATCCTCCAGCCTTTAGGGCTTCAATGGACTTATCTTCAAATTCATCGTAATAATTTTCCATGTCGTCCTTGTTTGCCTTTACATATTTTTTGAAGTCCTTGGCTGTCATATAGTCCTTGCCATTTTCTTCATTGGCTGCAGCAATCATGTCAAAAAGTTCTTCTTCAAGGGGACCCATGTCCTTTGGTCTAGAAATAATTTTTATTTTATTTTTAGAAAAAATTTCATCATCTTCAATAAATTCAATGGCACCATCAAGGCTCCACTTTAAGATAAAGGAGTTGATATAATTTCCCGCTAAGTCACTTATTACCAAAGAAGACTTACTGATGAAAAATGCCAAATCTTCAAGAGGACCATGGTAGGGCAAGTCCTTGTAATATTCTCCCTTTAAGTCCTTTATACTAGCAAGTTCCTTTTTATTTTCAATTCTCTTCTTGCTAAAGCCAAGGGCAATTAAGCGCCCTACAAAATAAATCACGCCAAGTACAGCTAAGCCAACTATGACAAGACTTGTCTTTGCCACATTTGACATTGGCTTTTGGTAAGCTTCCCCTTCTCTACTTTCCCATTCAGTGCCTTTTGCTGCCTGGTTGGCATAGTCCTGAAAGTCCTTGTCAATTTTATAGGCAGTGTTAAAGTATCCCTTTGGAAATTTTAGCATAACTGTTGCATAGTCAACATAGCCTGATGAAGTCATGAGGATTTCTCCATCAACATTGTGGATTTCACCTTCCATGCCAAAGCCCCACATTTTTACATCCTTAAAGGGTTCGAATCCCCTAATTTTTATTTGCACGCTTTTAGGTTTTGGGTCAAAGTTTTCTCCCACGAATTTAAAGAACAACATATCGCTGTCATTTAAACCCACTACAAGTGGATTTATCTTGTAGGACAAGTTATAAGTGTTGTCACCAAACTCACTGATGCCCCAAGTTAGTTCCACTCCGTTATCCTTGTCGATCCTTCCATAGTGGTATGCCTTGTCCTCAAAACTTGCATCAATATTCCAGGGCATGAGCTCTGTAAAATCTCTTCCAAGAGCATTAACAGAAAAATCTTCAATTTTAATTCCCTGCAAATTGTTTATGGCTTTATATCTCTCTGTGTAATCTTCATTGTCTTCGTCAATTTTCCAAACTTCCTTTACCTCTCCTATTCCATTTTTATCTATAGTCACATCAAGATTCATTTCTTTAAAATCTTCTGCAAATACAAAAGCTGGCATGAAGAAAAGCAAAAGTGTCAAAGCAAAAATTTTTCTAAATTTCATAAAAACCTCCCAATTTTTTTATACCCAAAATAATTATTTCAGTAAAAAATAAATTTTTCAAGAAAATTTTATTTTTTCAAAAATTTTTTATTGCAAGAAAAAGAAGTTGCCATAATGACAACTTCTCAAAGTATTTTATAATTCTTTTAAATATTTATTTAATAATTTGTAGGAAGCTTCTTCATCTACAGTAGAGATCAGTCCAGCTGATGATAAAATATAATTTTTATCTAAATAATATTTTATCTTCCTATTGATTAAATATTTATCGTCTAAATCCTCTATTGCTGAGAGAATTTTTTTCGGCTCATTAGAATTAATAAGCGATCCACCAGTTCCGATAAACATTTCAGCCGGTCTCAAATCTTTTCCGTATTGTTCGTAAATCGTCCTAGTCGGAGTTTTAATTTTTTTTATGTGACCTATATGTCTCATAAGTGAAGTGTGAGTAGCAATATAGCAAAGGACATTGTCAAAGAATAAATCCTCGTCATTGTCTGGAATATAATTTGTGTGATTGAAACGATACTCCGTCTTTTCCCTTGCATCCTTTATGCCAAATTTTAGGAAGGGTTCTTCACCTACTGACTCGTAAAGAGCAGTGGCTGAATACCTCATGCCCATGTCGCCTTCCACAGTTCTCTTTTCAAAGGGCTCATCAATGGGAGGTGAAATTACATTTTCTTCTCCATAATAAGTTTTGCCAATGGAATGGATGTCTGTAGTTGCTCCACCAATATCCACAGATAAAATAACTTTATCTAAATGTTTTGCATAGACAGACATTGCCTTTTGAACTGCAACGGGCGTTGGCAAAAGAATTTCAAAATCCTTACTCAATAAATCAATTCCCTTAGCGTGAGCAATTGTCCTTATAAAAAGGTCGCCAATTGTCTTTCTAAGCGGTCTATAATTTATAGTGTTAGTAGTTGGCATGACATTTTCTGTGAAGTCACAAGGAACTTTATTTTTTTCAAAAATTTCTCTTATTTCTTCATGAGTGTCAATGTTACCTGCCACAACAACAGGAGTCTTAAGACCACCCTTAGCAAGTTTTTTTGCATTGAAGATGATATTATCTTTGTTGCCGTGGTCAGTCCCACCACATAGTACTATAATATCGGCACCAGAATTTTTTATTTCATCTACTTGCTCATCTGTGAGTTCATAGGAATATACCTTTAAAATTCTGGCACCAGAAGATAGTGACGCCAGCCTTGCAGCGTCAGTAGTAAGATTCTTTGAAAAACCTATTGCTACAACTTTTAGTCCTCCTGATGCTGAAGAGCAACCTAAAACTTTGTCATATTTGACATCAGTAACTTCCCTTAATTTTTTATAGGCATTGTTAAAGCCTTCTCTAACATCAGTTTCTACAGTGGTGTAACTTGATGCACTGCCTAGAATTTCATTTTTGTCAGTATCCACTAAATTAAGTTTAGTATAAGTTGACCCAACATCGACTAAAAGGTAAATCATGCTAATTTTTCATCTACAACTTTCATAATTTCAGCGTGATTTTTTTCTACAATTTTTCTTGTAGCAGCCATTTTATCTTCAAGTTCATGTCTGTAGTCTTGGTCTTTAAGTGAGTTTAGGTTGATGATTACATTTAAGAAAGCACCATTAACTGCAGCTTCAATATTTAATAGAGCAACTGCAACATCAGTGATGGCATTTGAATTTCCCTTTTCAGCAAGTTCCCTTGCAAAGTCATAAAGTTCTGTAACCTTCATACCAAGTCCAAGAGGTACTTCAATTGCATTTCTGTAACCTTCTTGAATTTTTTCAGATCTGATTTTCTTTTCTTCTTCAGTTTCCTTTGGAAGTTGCATAGCATCCATAACTCCGTTAAAAGAGTTAGCGTCCTTGTCAATTCCATCAACAAAATCTTTTTTATATTTTACAAGTTCAGCATGGATTTCTTCCATTCTTTCAGAAACATCCATATATTTTTTCTTGCCAATAGTTAGTGCTGCAACCATTGCAAGAAGTGAAGCAGCCATTGATGCGTTAAGTGCAGCAATAGATCCGCCACCTGGTGCTGGTGAATTTGAAGCAGTTTCGTCTGCGAATTCTACTATAGTTAAATCTTTAAGCATTTTTCCTCCTAGAATAATCCAGTGATAACTCCGTTGTTGTCAATATCCATCTTGTTGGCAGCTGGTACCTTTGGAAGTCCAGGCATTACCATGATGTTTGAAGTTTGAACAACAATAAATCCTGCTCCTGCAGAAACTCTTACATCTTGAATTTCGATGTCAAAGTCAGTAGGTGCTCCCATTACTTTTTGGTCGTCAGTAAAGGAGAATTGTGTCTTAGCAACACAGATAGGAAGTTTGTCAAGACCCATTTCTTCAAGTTTCTTAACTTGATTCATTGCAGCCTTAGTGAAGTTAGCCTTTCTACCTCTGTAAATTTCAGTAACAATAGTGTTAACTTTGTTTACTATGCTGTCATTTTCGTCGTAAAGTGGTTTGAAGTTGGATTTTTCTTCGTCGATTAGTTCAACAACTTGTTTAGCTAAATCTTCTGCACCTTCGCCACCCTTTGCGAAACATTCACAAAGTGAAATTCTTACGCCAAGTTCTGCACAAAGTTCTTGTAATTTTGCAATTTCAGCTTCAGTATCATCAGCAAATCTGTTGATAGCAATAATAGCTGGAACGCCAAATTTCTTAATATTTTCAACGTGACGTCTTAAGTTAGCAAATCCTTTTTCAAGAGCTTCAACATTTTCAGTCTTTAGTTCTTTTTTATCTACTCCACCGTGCATCTTAAGAGCTTTAATAGTAGCAACAATTACTACAGCATCTGGAGATAGACCAGCTTTTCTACATTTAATGTCCATGAATTTTTCTGCACCAAGGTCAGCACCGAAACCTGCTTCTGTAACAGCGTAATCGCTAGTGTTAAGTGCAAGTTTTGTAGCTAAGATTGAGTTACATCCATGAGCAATATTTGCAAAAGGTCCACCGTGAATAAATGCTGGTGTATTTTCAAGTGTTTGTACCATATTTGGTTTAAGTGCATCTTTAAGAAGCATTGCAACTGCACCTTGGATTTCAAGATCAGCAACAGTTACAGGTTCTCCATCAAGATTATATCCAATAATCATTCTAGCAAGTCTATTCTTTAAATCTTCAATGTTTTCAGAAAGACAAAGAACTGCCATGATTTCAGATGCAACAGTAATCATGAAGTGGTCTTCTCTAGGGAAACCATCAGCTTTTTTACCAAGAGAGATAACAACATTTCTTAAAGATCTGTCATTCATATCGATAACTCTCTTCCAAGTAATTTGTCTACAGTCAATTCTTAGAGCATTTCCTTGATGAATGTGGTTGTCAATACAAGCTGAAATAAGGTTATTTGCAGCTGTCATTGCGTGAAGGTCTCCAGTGAAGTGAAGATTAATATCTTCCATTGGAACTACTTGTGAGTATCCGCCACCTGCAGCTCCACCCTTAACACCAAAAACTGGTCCAAGAGATGGTTCACGAAGTGCTACTGCAGATTTTTTGCCAATTCTATTAAGACCTTGAGTAAGTCCAATAGAAACTGTAGATTTACCTTCACCTGCTGGTGTAGGGCTAATTGCAGAAACTAAAATTAGTTTTCCGTATTCGTTGTTTTCATCAATTCTTTTAATTGCGTCCCAAGAAATTTTTGCCTTATACTTGCCGTATTGTTCAAGATCGTCTTTTTCAAGACCGATTTTAGCAGCAACTTCTTCAATAGGAAGCATTGTAGCTTCATCAGCTATTTGTATATCTGTTTTAAATGCCATATATTTAATTACTCCTCAATTAATAATGTTTCAAGAACTTGTTCTGATTTTAAGCCTTCGATTTGCATATAATAAGCTGCTGAATCTACTAGGGCTTGAAGTGGAAGAAGTCCAATAAGTTCAGTATTTACAACTGTAACGCCATATCTCTTAGCTTCTGATTTAATCATTTCAAGAGCTTGGTAAATTGCAGTTTTTTCAAAGTTTACAAGGTTCATTGATACTTGAGTTTGACCTTTTTCTTCAAGTTCAAGACCAATAGCCTTAACAAATCTAAGTCCTCCACCAATGTGACGAACTTTCTTTGCAATTGTATCAGCAACAGTTAAGTCGCTTGTGTTTAGGTTAACATTAAATGCAATAAGGTGGAATCTTGCTGCAACAGCAGTAGCTCCTGATTTAACATTCATTTCTTGAGGACCAAAATCTGGTTTCCATTCAGGTTCCTTGATTTTGTCGAAGAATCCTTCATATTGTCCTTTTCTTACTTTTGCAAGATTCTTTCTATCTGGAGTGGAAGCTGCATCTTCATATAGATAAACAGGAATTCCCATATCACCAATTGCTTTACCAACTTTTTTAGCATATTCAACACATTCTTCAGTAGTACATTCAGTTACTGGAACGAAAGGTACAACGTCAACAGCTCCCATTCTTGGGTGAGCTCCCTTGTGTTTTGACATATCGATTATTTCAGAAGCAACTTTTACAGATTCAATAACTGCATCAATAACAGCTTCTGGTTCACCAATTACTTCAACAACAAGTCTGTTGTGGTCAGCGTCTGGTTGATAATCGATTAATTTAATGTTTTCTTTTGCTCTAAAGCATTCTGTGATTTGTTCAACTTTCTTTAGGTCCCTACCTTCAGAATAGTTTGGGATACACATTACTCTTTTCAATTAATTTCCTCCTATAGGTTATCTAATACTTTTTTCTTACCGATATATTATATAATATTTAAACTAAATATTAAAGTTCTACTACTTTTTCAACTTCTTCAAGAAGTTTTCCGCTTGTAATTAATTCTTGAGCTTTTTCAAGTTCAACATAAATTTCAATCTTCTTATCTTCTTCGATAAATGCAACTTGATTTCTAATTACATCGTGAGCAACTTTTGTACCTTTACCAAGTTCATATTTGTTGTCTTCCATTTCCATTCTGAAATCAAGGGCTTGAGCAGCTATCATAAGTTCAGTAGTTAAAATTCTTGCAGTGTTCTTAACAACTTCTCTAACTTTTCTTGAAGCCCAGTTACCCATTGATACGAAGTCTTCTTGGTTTTCACAAGATGTTATTGAGTCAACACTTGCTGGGTGAGATAGTGTTTTATTTTCAGATGCTAAAGCAGCTGCAGCATATTGAGTGATCATAAATCCAGAGTTAAGTCCTGGGTGCTTAACTAGGAAAGAAGGCATTCCAGAAAGTGTAGTGTTAACCATTCTTTCAATTCTTCTTTCAGAAACATTACCTAGTTCAGAAACTGCAATTGCTAAGAAGTCAAATGGTTGAGCCATTAATTCTCCGTGGAAGTTACCACCAGAAATTACCTTACCATCGTGAGTGATGATTGGGTTATCAGTTGCTGAGTTAAGTTCGATTTCAACTTTTTCTTTAACATATTCAAGAGTATCCTTAGAAGCTCCGTGAATTTGTGGCATACATCTGAATGTATAAGCATCTTGAACTCTAAGTTCAGCAGTGTGAGTTACATAAGTTGAACCTTCAAGAATATTTCTTAAGTTTTCAGCAGTCTTAAGTGATCCTGCGTGTGGTCTAATTGTGTGAAGTTCTTCCCAGAATGCGTCGATGATTCCTCTTGAAGATTCACAAGCCATAGCTCCTGCGATATCAGCGATCTTAGAAAGTTGAAGTGCATCATATAGTGCAAGTGCTCCAGTTGCAGTAAGAACTGTAGTACCGTTAATTAGTGCAAGACCTTCTTTAGCTGCAAGTGCAATTGGTTTAAGTCCTGCTTTTTCCATGGCTTCTTTTCCTGGAAGAAGTTCGCCTTCATAGTAAGCTTTTCCAAGACCAAGCATTGGAAGAACCATATGTGCAAGTGGTGCTAAGTCTCCAGATGCTCCAAGAGATCCCTTTTCTGGAATAAATGGAACAACATTTCTATTTAACATTTCAAGAAGTAATTCAATAGTAGAAAGTCTGATTCCAGAAACTCCCTTTAATAATGAGTTAATTCTAATAAGCATAACTGCTCTTGTTTCGTCTTCAGGAAGTGGGTTGCCAAATCCAGAAGCGTGAGTTCTAATGATGTTTTCTTGAAGTTGAGCTGAATCTTCTTTAGAAATTGAAACTCTTGATAGAGAACCAAATCCAGTGTTGATTCCATAAACTACTCTTTCTTCTTCAACGATTTCTTCAACATATTCTCTTGATTTGTTTACATCAGCAATAGCCTTTTCGTCGATTACTGCCTTTACATGGTTTCTAGTAACTTCTACTAATTCTTCTAGTGTTAGATCATTACCTGTTAATACTACTTTGTTCATAATTGTACTCCCTTTCCTTTAATTGATTACATTTTACTTACTAATTCAAAAGAAAATATAAAGATGAAAAATTATGTCATCCTTTGAAAAGTAGTAACTATAAAAATTTACCAGCACTTGCTAAACTTTAATTGTTTGCAAATGTTTTCTACAATGATTCTATTCCAAATATAAATTATTGTCAATAATTTTCAATAAAATTAAACTCTTTTACTAAAAAAAGTACAATATTTTATCTCTTTTTTTTAGTAATTTGATTCTTGATTTTTGTGTTTTAAACAAAACTTAGTCTACATGATTAGTAATCCTTCCTTTTTATAAAAAATTATTATAAAAACTTTTAAAAAAATTATATCATTTATATTAATCTATGTATTTTTGCATCTTTGTATCTTAGAAAAAATATTTCCAATAAAAAATGACTTAGTCCCCTAAGTCATAAAATTCATCTTAATCTTTTTTTATTAATCCATAAACAATAAGTCCTACGGAAAGAATAAAGGCAATTATTAAAGTGCTGTCATCTTTAAGGTAATTAATTAAATTATTTTGATAAGACGATGTCATCTTCAGATCAAAAAGTGGCATGAAGTGTAAAAATATTATTAATAAAACAGTCAAGACCACGCCACTTATAATATACTTGTCTCTAGATTTCATTTATTTGCTCCTTTCTTACTATTAAATATCCTCCAACAACTTTTTTTGCGCTGCCCTTTCTTATCTCTCCGTTCTTACTAAGAATTTTAAAGTAATAAGAATTAATTTCAGGGTAAAGGCTGGCAGTGGCAAAAGTTTTTCCTTCAACTTTTATATCAAGATCTAAATCAATTAAAATCTCTCTTTTTACATCAAAAGCCAAGGCATTGGAAATTATTTTTTCATCTATAGGCAGGTCTGCCATATAATCATTTTTAAATTTTTTCTCTCCAAGTTTTATAGTGACTTCTTCATCTTCCTTGTTGTCGCATATTGACTGATAATAGTCTCCACTAAACTCTACTACATTTTTAACTTCTGAAATATCTTCAATTATATAGCCTTCTTTATTTTTTACTTCTTGCTTAATATAAGCTTCATCTTCAAAAAATTTTATGTGTTTTATTTCTGAAATTTCGGAGCCTAGACTTTCTTCAATTTGTTTTTTCTCTTCATCAGATAGATCTTCTATTTCGAAGTTTTTCTTGTCCTCACTTTTTTCCCCACTGTAATTTTTTTGATCTTCACTTGAAATTACCTGGTCCTTGTTGTGTGAATTATAGGTCCTAAGTCCAGCATAGATGAAAAGCAAAAATATTATGGCAAGAAAAATAATTATCTTCTTCACTGATGACTTCATCAAACACTCTCCTTAAGAGGATTATATCATCTGAAAAAAAATTTTTCCATGTAAAAAACTGCAAGAAAAAATGACTTAGTCGCCTAAGTCATCTCTATCTAATATTTACAAAAATTATTTAAAGCACCTTTGCTAAAAAGTTTTGTGTTCTTTCATTCTTCGGATTGCCGAAGACTTCTTCTGGACTTCCCTCTTCTACAATATAGCCGCCGTCCATGAATAAAATTCTGTCGCCAACTTCTCTTGCAAAGCCCATTTCGTGAGTTACAACAACCATTGTCATGCCTTCCTTGGCAAGGTCCTTCATTATATCTAAAACTTCTCCTACCATTTCTGGGTCAAGGGCAGATGTTGGTTCGTCAAAGAGCATTACCTTTGGATTCATGGCAAGGGCTCTCGCTATGGCAATTCTTTGCTTTTGTCCGCCCGATAAGGACTTTGGATAGGAATCTCTCTTGTCTGGGAGACCCACTCTTTCTAAAAGTTCCATTGCCTTTTTTTCTGCCTGATCTTTTTCCATTTTCTTCACAAGAGTTGGTGCAAGAGTAATGTTATCTATTATATTTAAGTTGTTGAAGAGATTAAAGGACTGAAATACCATGCCCATTTCCTCACGAACTTTATTTATGTCAATGTCCTTTGAAGTTATCTCTTCATCATCTACAAAAATTTTGCCACTTGTTGGCTCTTCTAAAAGGTTTAAGCACCTTAAAAAAGTTGATTTACCTGAACCTGATGGTCCAATGACAACTACTACTTCTCCGTCTTTTATTTCTTGATTTATTCCCTTTAGGACTTCAAGTTCTCCAAAGGATTTAGTCAAATTTTCTACCTTAATCATTTGCAAGTCTCCTTTCTAGAAGTCCCAAAGCCTTTGAAAGGCTAAAGGTCATAATGAAATAAATTACAGCTACAAATATGAAGGGTTTTACTAGTTGATAAGTACCTGAAGAAATAGTTTTTCCGGCATACATGAGTTCTCCAACTCCAACTGTATAGGTGATGGAAGATTCCTTTATAAGTGTAATAAATTCATTTACAAGGGCAGGAAGTATATTTTTTATTGCTTGTGGCATTATTACCTTTGCCATGGCTTGCTTTTTGTTAAGTCCAAGAGATCTTGCTGCTTCCATTTGTCCAGGATCAACTGATGCAATACCTGACCTTATAATTTCTGCAACATAGGCTGCTGAGTTAAGACTTATTGAAAGTGCACACAAAAACATTGGGGCAGTCAAAAGTGTAAATTGTTCTGGTATTATTTTTTTTAGTCCAAAATAAACAATCATTATTTGCACAAGCATTGGTGTACCTCTCACCACTTCGATGTAAATATTTGAAAGTATATTTAGTAATTTTATTTTTGATGTCTTCATTAGAGCAAGTAAAAGTCCAAGGGTAAAACCTAAAAGGACTCCAATTATTGAAAGCTCAATAGTGGTCAAGGCTCCATTTAAATAGGTTGGAAGATATTTACTTGCGAAGGCAATTTGTCTCGATATGATTCCCATATTATTCCTTTCTAAATTATCTAATTTACAAAATAAAAATTCCCCACATAAAGTAGGGAATATTTAATTACTAATTGTTAGCTTCTTTGTTAGATAGTTCAATATACTCATCAAACCATTTTTCAACTTGGCCTGAATCTTTTAATCCTTTAACAACTTCATTAACAGCTCCTGTTAAATCGTCATTTCCCTTTTTAATTGCTACTGCAAATCCACTTTCATCTGGGATTCCTAAATTGTCTATGATAACAAGCCCATCAGTTATTGATGCAAATTGCTTTGCTGGAAGTTCTGATAGGAAAGCTGCATCAATGGATTTGTTCTTTAATTGCTCAATGATTACATTGTTAAGATCAAATCCCTTGCACTTATCTCCAAACTTTTCAGTTGCAAACTTTTGTTGAAGTGAACCAAGTTGTGTACCAATAATTTTTCCTTCAAGGTCATCAAAAGTTTTATACTTATCTTTATTTTCTTCAGTTACTAGTAGTACTTGTGCTCCCTTTGAATATTCTTCAGAGAAGTCAACTTGTTTCTTTCTTTCTTCGTCAGCACCCATGCCCGCAAGAACCATGTCAACATCGCCTGCATTTAGGGAAGCTAGAAGTCCTTCGAAGGCCATGTTCTTAACTTCAAGTTCAACTCCAAGAGAATCGGCAATTGATTTTGCAATTGCAAGGTCAATACCTGTAAATTCTTCCTTGCCATTTTGGAAGGATGTCCATTCCATTGGTGGGAAGTCTGCTGAAGTTCCAAGAACAATTTTGCCCTTTTCCTTTATAGCGTCAATAGTTGGTCCAGTAGTTGTTATTTCAAACTTAACTGCTTCCTTTGCTTCTTCTTTTTCATCATCTTTTTTCCCACAGCCAAATAAAAATAAGGCTGCCATTCCTATAATTGCAATATTAAAAATCTTCTTTTTCATAATACCCTCCTAGTTCCTTGTAAATAGTATTTCCATGTCTTCTTTAATTTTAAAAAACATTATAACTCAAAACAAATTGAATTTCAACGATTTTTATTACTTTATTTAATTAAAATTCTAAAAGATCTCCTGCTGGAACACTCTCTATAGTCTTTTGGGCTTTTGTCTCTTCTTGCACTTCTGAAGGTTTTTCTTCTACAGGTGCTTTTGCTTCTTCCTTTTTAACTCTTGAGTATTGGTAAACTCCCCAAGATTCAAGTTCATTATCTGTACCTATCCACACTGGTGAACCCACAGACATATTTGGAAATACATAATTTTCCACATCATAATTAAATAGTCTTATGCAGCCGTTGGAATAGTAGCCGCCAATTTGATGAGGCTTAATATTTCCATGAATGCCATATCCACTTGCTCCAGGCAGTCTTAGACCCATCCATCTTTCCCCAAGAGGATTGTTGGGGTCGTCAGCCTTAGCTGGTTTGTACTTTCCATTCATTCCACCCCAAGCAGGGTTTTTGTGCATATTTTGAATTTTTCCCTTTGCAGATGGTGTTGGTGTGGCATTGGTACCTAGTGTCACTGGATACTTGCCAATAGACTGATTTCCCTCATACATAGTAAGAGTTCTTCTTGACTTGTTTACCACTATCCACTTGCCCTTTGTTGGTGGATTTGTCACCATGTCGTAAACTTCATAATTTTCAGTGTGTAGAGCTTCTTTAGTCTTGTCGTTTAGAGTTCCCGTCACTGGCAAATTCATGCGAGCTTGCCATCTTTTGATTTCATCTCTCTTTTCAACGCCGCTTTTATCCATAAAATTATTTTCTCTGACAAAGCCCTTGGCAAAAACAAAATTCGGCAAGAGACTTGCAGCTAAAATAAAAATTCCAAATTTTTTAATTTTCTTCAAATTAATCCTCCAATTTATCCCTTAAAAATTCTCCAGTGTAAGAATTTTTGCACTTAACAATTTCTTCAGGAGTGCCAGTGAAGAGAACCTCTCCTCCACCGTCGCCGCCTTCAGGTCCTAAATCTATTATATAATCGGCACACTTTATGACATCTAGGTTGTGCTCAATAGTAATGACAGTATTGCCTCTATCTACTAACTCTTCCAAAACCTTTATGAGTTTATTTACATCTTCAGAGTGAAGTCCCGTTGTAGGTTCATCTAAAATGTAGAGAGTCCTGCCAGTTGCCCTCTTAGAAAGCTCTGTGGCAAGTTTTATTCTCTGTGCCTCTCCACCTGATAAAAGAGTAGAAGATTGTCCAAGCTTGATGTAGGACAAGCCAACATCTCTTAGGGTTTCAAGCTTTCGCAAAACTCTCTCGTGATTTTGGAAAAAGTCAATTGCCTCTTCCACTGTCATGTCTAGGACATCATAAATATTTTTGCCCTTGTATTTAACTTCAAGAGTTTCACGATTGTATCTCTTGCCATGGCAAACTTCGCAAGGCACATAGACATCAGACAAAAAGTGCATTTCAACCTTTAAAATTCCGTCTCCCTTGCAGGCTTCGCACCTTCCGCCCTTTACATTAAAGGAAAATCTTCCCTTCTTGTAGCCACGCATTTTTGCCTCGTTAGTAGATGCAAATATATCTCTTATTATATCAAAAGCGCCAGTATATGTGGCAGGATTTGATCTTGGAGTCCTTCCAATTGGTGATTGGTCAATGTCCACGATTTTGTCAATATTTTCTAGTCCTTCTACACTTTTGTGCTTGCCAGGTTTTATTCTCGATTTATTTATTTTTTGTGCAAGGCTTTTATATAAAATTTCGTTTACTAGAGAGGACTTGCCTGAACCAGAAACACCAGTTACGCAGATAAAGTCGCCTAAAGGAAATTCTACATCAATATTTTTTAAATTATTTTCACTGGCTCCTATGACCTTTATTGACTTGCCATTGGACTTTCTTCTCTCCTTGGGAACTTCAATTTTCTTTCTGCCACTTAAATAGGCACCAGTAATTGACTCTTGAACTTCCATAATTTCTTCAGCAGTCCCCTGTGCAACTATTCTTCCCCCATTTACACCAGCAAGGGGTCCAATGTCAACAATTTGGTCAGCTGCAAACATGGTATCCTCGTCATGTTCTACAACGATTAGTGTGTTTCCTATGTCCGTTAAATTTCTTAGGGATTCCAAAAGCTTTGCATTGTCCCTTTGGTGAAGTCCTATGCTGGGCTCGTCTAGTACATAAATCACGCCCACAAGTTGTGAGCCAATTTGTGTTGCAAGTCTAATTCTCTGTGCTTCTCCACCAGAAAGGGTTCCCGCCATTCTTGATAGAGAAAGGTACTCTAAACCTACATTTACCAAAAATTCAAGACGAGATTTTATTTCCTTTAAAAGTTCTTCAGCTATAATCATTTCATTTTTTGTTAACTCTAAATTTTTGAAAAATTCCAAAGCCTTATCTATGGAAAGCTCTGTCAGCTCAAAAATATTTAGGCCGCCAACTTTTATGGCAAGAGAAGAATCTTTAAGCCTTGAACCGTGACATTTTGGACAGGGAACTTCTTCCATAAACTCGTCAATTTTATCAAGCATTCTGTCGGAGCTGGACTCAGTATATCTTCTCTTTAAATTTTTTAAAATTCCCTCAAAGCCACCAGAGTATTTTTTTTCTCCAGAGAAGAAGGAATTGAAAGAAAAGCTCAATTTGCCCTTGTAACCATTAAATATTGCCTCCATAAATTCTTCTGGTGCATTTTTTATTGGCTCTTTTGTGCTAAAGTTAAATTTCTTTGCAATTTCAGAAATTATTTCATAATAATAAGTTCCCTTAGAATTTGAGTAACAGGCAATGGCTCCCTGGTCTATGGAAAGGTCTTTGTTGGGAATTACTAAGTCCCTGGAAACTTCCTTGGAGAAGCCTAGTCCCTTACACTCATGGCAGGCACCAAGAGGTGAGTTAAAGGAAAAGGATCTTGGCGTAACTTCTTCTATTATAATATTGCAGTGAGGGCAGGCAAATTTTGTTGAAAATATTAAATCTTCACCATCAAGAACATTTACCTTGGCAATACCATCACTTAAATTTGTTGCAATTTCAAGAGAGTCAGCCAATCTTGATTCAATTTTTTCCTTTACAATAATTCTGTCAACGACAATATCTATATCGTGATTTTTATTTTTATCAAGCTCAAAGTCTTCAGAAATGTCATGCATCTCTCCGTCAACAAAAACTCTTAAAAAGCCTTCTTTTTTTATCTTTTCAAAAATCTTTTTGTGTTGACCCTTCCTGTGCCTTACCACTGGAGAAAGTATTTGGATTCTAGTTCTCTCTTCCAGTTTCATAACTTCATCAACCATTTGGTCAATTGTGTAGGAAGAGATTTCCTTGCCACATTCAGGGCAAAAGGCATGACCAACTCTTGCATATAAGAGTCTTAGGTAGTCATAAATTTCTGTAACTGTGCCTACAGTTGACCTCGGATTTTTTGATGTAGTCTTTTGGTCAATGGAAATTGAGGGACTCATTCCTTCAATATAGTCCACCTCTGGTTTATCCATTTGTCCCAAAAATTGTCTGGCATAGGAAGACAAACTCTCAACATATCTCCTTTGACCTTCGGCATAAATTGTGTCAAAGGCAAGGGAAGACTTTCCTGAACCAGATAATCCAGTGAAAACTACAAATTTATTTCTTGGGATTTTTAAATCAACATTTTTTAAGTTGTTGACTCTGGCTCCCTTTACTATTATTTCATCTTTCAATTTAACACCTCTTTATAAAAGGGCAGATTTTTTCTTCTCTCTTAAGTCCTTTATCTTATCTCTAATTTCAGCAGCCCTTTCAAAGTCAAGTTCCTCTGCTGCCCTGTACATTTCAGGTTTTAGAGCATCAATCATTTCATTTATTTCATCTTTTGTAAATTCATTATCTGTATCTACAAGTTCTTTAAAGTCAAGGCTATCTTCTGCAGCAATGGCAGTGTTAATAACTTCACGCACACCCTTAACTATTGTCTTTGGAGTGATGCCATGCTCTTTATTGTAGGCTTCTTGAATCTTTCTTCTCCTAGAAGTTTCATCAAGGGCAACTTGCATTGACGGAGTTATTGTATCGGCATACATTATAACCTTTCCCTCGGCATTTCTAGCAGCACGACCTGCCGTTTGTATAAGTGATGTCACAGAACGAAGGAAGCCTTCCTTGTCTGCATCAAGTATGCAAACTCTAGAAACTTCTGGAAGGTCAAGCCCTTCTCTCAAAAGGTTAATGCCAACGAGGACATCTACCTCTCCAAGACGCAAGTCTCTTATAATTTTCATTCTCTCCAAGGTATCCACATCGGAGTGCATGTAGGTTATTTTATACCCAATTTCCTTTAAATGTCTTGATAAATCTTCAGACATTCTCTTAGTAAGAGTTGTGATTAAAACTCTTTCCCCTCTATCAATAGCTCCATTTATTTCATTTATTATGTCGTCAATTTGATTTTTTATTGGTCTAACTTCTATTATTGGGTCCAGAAGTCCCGTAGGCCTAATAATTTGCTCAACTTGTTGCTCTGTATGCTCAAGTTCATAGGGACCTGGCGTTGCAGAAACATAGACGCATTGGTTCATCATCTCTTCAAACTCATTAAACCTAAGAGGTCTGTTGTCAAGGGCAGAAGGAAGTCTAAATCCATATTCAACTAAGGTTTCCTTACGAGATCTGTCGCCGTTAAACATTCCCCTAATTTGTGGAATTGTCTGGTGAGATTCATCTATTATAGTTAGAAAATCCTTAGGAAAATAATCTATTAAGGTGTAGGGTCTTGAACCTGGCGCCCTGCCAGATAAGTGTCTGGAATAATTTTCTATGCCAGAGCAAAAGCCCATCTCAGAAAGCATTTCTAAATCATATCTAGTCCTTTGCTCCAACCTTTGTGCTTCCAAAAGTTTTTCTTGGTCCTTTAAGACCTTTAATCTCTCTTCAAGTTCTTCTTCTATTGTCACTATTGCCCTCTTCACCTTTTCTTCTGAAGTTGCAAAGTGAGATGCCGGCGTAATGTAGGCGTGATTTAGGTAGTGCAGAACCTCCCCAGTTAAGGCATTTACTTCTGTAATTCTATCTATTTCGTCGCCAAAAAATTCAACTCTAATGGAATTTTCAGAAGAAGATGCAGGAAAAATTTCCAAAATATCTCCACGAACCCTAAAAGTTCCACGCTTAAATTCATAATCGTTTCTAACATATTGAATGTCCACAAGTTTACTCATGACATCATTTCTATCCTTAATCATGCCTGGTCTTAGTGAAATGGCAAGTTGTTCATAGTCAATTGGATCTCCCAAGCCATAGATGCAAGAAACTGATGCAACAATTATTACATCCTTTCTCTCAAAAAGAGCCATAGTTGCAGAGTGACGAAGCTTATCTATTTCATCATTTATAGAAGAATCCTTCTCAATAAAAGTGTCAGTGCCAGGCACATAGGCCTCTGGTTGATAATAATCATAGTAGGATACAAAAAATTCCACTGCATTTTCTGGGAAAAATTCCTTTAACTCAGAGCAAAGTTGGTAGGCAAGAGTCTTGTTGTGGGCAATTACAAGAGTTGGCTTTTGCACTCTCTCTATTACATTTGCCATGGTAAAGGTCTTGCCTGAGCCTGTTACACCTAAAAGATTTTGGTGCTTGTAGCCTTTTTTTATGCCTTCAGCTAACTTATCAATTGCCTGAGGTTGGTCGCCAGTAGGCTTGTAGTCTGAATGAATTTTAAATTTCACTTAATCACCTTCTAAAAAGCAAAAATATTGGAGTCAGTCCTCTTTTCTGTTCCGCCAATATATACATCATCTTTCTTCAAAATAACTTGTCCACGACCCATGTTTTTAAAATCACTTATTACATTGACATGGTGACCAAGTTTCTTTAGACCATCAATTATATCATCATCAAAGTCACACTCAAGGTCAATGTTTTTGTCGCCAGTCCACATAAGTCTCGGTGCATCAAGAGCAGCCTGTGGGTTTAAATTAAAGTCAAGCATATTCATGAGGACCTGGACATGAGCTTGTGGCTGCATAAAGGCTCCCATTATGCCAAAGGCTCCAAAGACCTCACCCTTCTTTGTCATAAAACCAGGGATAATTGTGTGGTAGGGAAGCTTTCCACCTGCAAGAGAATTTGCCAGTCCTTCTTCAAAATAAAAGTTTTCAACTCTGTTGTTAAGAGCTATTCCAGTCCCTGGCACAACAATTCCTGACCCAAAGCCAGCATAATTTGACTGAATCATGGAAACCATGTTGCCATACTTATCTGCAGTGGCAAAATAAACTGTATCTGAAGATTTTATAGGATAAGACTTTGGCATTTCAGCAAAATCTTTTATGTCAGCCCTTCTCTTTTCAGCATATTCTTCTGACAAAAGCTCTTCAATTTTTATCTTCATTGAATCAGGATCTGCCACAAAAGTCTTTGCATCAGTTAAGGATAATTTTATGGCCTCTATAATTTTGTGCGTAGTTCCTATGTCAGATCTTTCCTTTATTTCCATTTTACTTAAAATATTTAGTGCCATTAAGACAGAAATACCATGGCCGTTAGGCGGTATCTCCCAAATGTCAACGCCCCTATAATTTGTTGAAATTGGATCAACATATTTTGGAGTAAAGTTTTTTAAGTCCTCTTCATTTAAAAATCCGCCAAGTCTTTCTACTTCAGCTGAAATTTTTTCTGCCAGCCTACCCCTATAGAAGGACTCACCCCTAGTGTCACGAATTTCTCTTAGGGTCTCTGCCATGTCTTTGCAGGAAAAAACTTCTCCAGCTCTCGGTGCTCTTCCATCTATTGTAAAAGTTTTGAAAAATTCATCAAATTCTTTTCTATTAAATTTTCTGTATTTTTCTACGCTTTCCCTCCAAAGCTTTGCAATTTGTGGAGTGACTGCAAAACCTTCTTCTGCATAAGAAATTGCAGGCTCAAAAATTTTCTCAAGACTCATTGTGGCAAAGTCCTCATGAACTTTCATGGCGCCTCCAATTAGTCCCGGCGTGTTAATTACATTTACACCACAAGAAGGCATCTTGTCATAACCCTTTTCTTTTAAGGCATCAATGGAAATAGATTTTGGACTTCTTCCACTGGCATTGATGCCATAGAGTTTTCCTTCAAAATAAATGAGAGCAAACATATCTGAACCAAGACCATTGCCCGTCGGTTCAACAACAGGAAGGGTCATAGATACAGCAAGGGCAGCATCAATTGCATTTCCCCCTTCAAGTAAAATTTTTGCTCCAGCACTTGTTGCATAGGGTGAAGAAGTTGCCACCATTCCCTTTTTCCCAAAGATGGTCCTTCTTGTGGAAGGATAGGGATATTTATTGTAATCAAAATTCATTTAATCATCCTCATATTTTATAAAAATTATCACTCAAAGCTTTATCAACTAAAGATAATTCTATAATTAAAAGGTAAATAATTCAACTTCTAGTGATTATTGTTGAAAATATTCTTAAATTTAAATTTTCCCTAGCTTTAAAAATTTTTACTCTAAAGTTTTTTTATATTTTTAAAATTTTTCTTTGTTGTAAATTTTTCTTAGCTTAAAATTATTTCATCAAAAAAAATATTATGTAAGATTGGATTAGAGTAGTGACTAAAAAATCAAAAGAAAAAAAGAGAAACTTCAAATTGAAGTCTCTCTCAAAATTAAAATTATTATTTTCTACGATTCTTCTTGTTCATATTTTTCATCTCTTTTTTAAATCTTTTGAGATCTTGTTTATATTCCCAAGCATCATAAATTTTTATTTTTTTGTTGTGCTTTTTAGCTAAGTCAAAAACACTTTCCTTATCCTTTTCATCAAAGAAAAATCTCTTAGTTATATCTCCCTTTGTGAAATATAAAAGTATTAACTTAGGCTCTTCAGCTTTCTTTTCATAAGTAACAGCTTCAATGTCTGACCATTCCCACACATTGTAGGTGTGAGTAATTTTCATGTCAGTGTACATTTCAAGGCCCTTGGCACTTACTGCCACATATCTCTTAGAGATTAATGACAATAATAATAAGAGTGCAAGAATTAAAGTAAGCTTATACTTTGTAGTTATGCCTAATATAATCAAAATAGAAGTGATTATGTAGGCATATTTTTCAGAAAAGTTTTTTCTTGGATTTACATACACGTATTTAATTGCTTCGCTGTCATCATCCCAAGGTAATTTTATTTCTGACACATAATCACTTCTTTCTAATTCAATTATTTTTAATTTTTAGTCTTTGCTTAATTAAGACTTTAAATTAAGCATTAACCTTTGGTGCTTTTCCTTCTGCTCTTAATTTTTCAAGTTGAGCAAGAGCATATTTGTGTGCTTCTTCAGGAGCAGCAGCTGCTTTCTTCATCTTTGTTTTACCAAATAAATTTGTGTAAGCTCCGTCAGCCCAGAATATATTTCTGCCCATAAGTGCAGTTACACAAGCGTAAATTGGGTTTAGTAAGTTTACGAAAGCAAATGGGAAGTAAACGAATGGACTCATGCCAAGTACTCCAGATTGGTAAGCTCCACAAGCTGTCCATGGGAACATACAAGCCCAAAGTGTACCAGCATCTTCAAGTGTTCTTGAAAGCATATTTCTTGCAAGACCAAGTTCATCATACTTATCATCATATAGTGGAGCAGGAACACCGATTCCTAAGAATTGGTCACACATTGCTGCATCACAGAATATTGATGTAAGCATTGTAGCGAAAACAAGTCCGCCAACAGTGTTGATTTTATGTTTAATATTTCCAAAAATTCTTTCAACAGAACCGCATTTTTCAAGAGCACCACCAAAGGATACTGCAAGAATAATTAGGTTGATTGTCCACATTTGATTATCCATACCACCCTTAGCAAGAGCTGCGTCTACAAATTCATTTCCAGTTTCAATTCCTGGACCATAGTGAAGTACGCCAAATAATCCAGCTAAATTGTATCCACCTTGGAAAATAACTGCAAATAATACACCAGTTGCTACTGAAATAAGAACTCCAGGAAGTCCAGGAACTCTCATAACACATACAACTACAATTACTATGATTGGAAGAAGTACAAGTGGGTTTAGATTAAAGTTTGCTGCTAGTGCATCTTGGATTCCTTGTGCAATTGTAGGATCATAGTTAGCACCATTAATTCTTGAACCAAGAATTGTGTAAATAATAAGTGTAATTAAGAAAACAGGTCCTGTAGTAGAAACCATTGCATTTACGTGGTCAAATAATCCAGTATTTGAAACACCTGCTGCAAGGTTTGTAGTATCAGATAGTGGAGAGAATTTATCTCCAACATAAGCACCTGAAATAACCATACCTGCTGTTAGTGCAGGGCTAATTCCAAGACCAACACCAATTGTCATAAAGGCAATACCTATTGTTCCTGTTGCTGTCCAAGATGAACCACAGGCAAGACCAACTATTGCTATAAGAATACATCCTATAGGTAAAAATGTTTGTGGTGTAAGTAATTTCAAACCATAATAAATAACTGCTGGGATAGTTCCTGAAATCATGAAAGATGAAATCAATAGACCTACTGTAAGTAGAATTAAAATTGCTTCAAGAGTAGCTGTAAGTCTTTCGATCATTCCTTCAAGCATATCAGAAAAACTATGTCCACATGCTGCTCCAACTCCACATGCAACTACAATTCCAATAACTAATGGCATATGAGCTCCGTCATAAACGCCATCAGAAAGGTTGAAAACATAAACCATTAAACAAACCATTGTAATAATTGGCAAGAATGCTCCTATAAAACTAGGAAGTCTAACAGCTTTTTGACCTTCGTTCTTCATATAATAACCTCCTCGAAATATCATTTAGCATATTAATTTTGCATAAAAAATTTTTAATATGCTTGCGATACAATTTAAAAAGAATTTTGTATCGCTGAAAATGTTTTCTAAGTAAATTCTAACCTAGATTGACCTACAAGTCAATCAATTAATTTAAAAAATGGCACAATTACAAGAAAAAATACAATCCGTTAGTCTCGTTACATGATAACATATTACTATGTCTTACAATTTTTTTGTGTAAAATTGTTTTATAAAAATTCTCTACCTCTTTAATTAACAGCATTAAATCATTGTTTTTTATAGAAATATTTTTATTAAAATTAACTTCTATGCAAAATTTTATTTTCAATAAAAGAAAAGTGCAAGTGAACTTCACCTGCACTCAATTAAAATTATTAAATTAAAAACATTATTTAACTAGTTTTCTATCTTCAACTACAAGTTCTCCATCTACATAAACTTGCTTACATAGATTTGTTCCAAAGAAGTAAAGTGTGTAGTCAATGTTGTGAGCATCGAAAATTGTAATGTTTGCTCTCTTGCCCTTGTCAAAGGATCCCATAGTCTTTGCTCTGTCAACTGAGTAAGCAGCGTTAATAGTTACTGCATTAAATACTTCAATTGGAGTCAATTTCATTTCAAGACAGCCAAGTTGCATGATGAATTGAAGGTTCGCTGTTGGACAAGATCCTGGGTTTGAATCTGTACAAAGTGTAATTGCCATTCCCTTGTCAAGCATCTTTCTTGCTGGTGCATAAGTGTCAAGCATTAGGGAGAAAGTTGTTCCTGGAAGTAAGTTTCCAATAACATTTGCCTTTGCTAGAGTTTCAATTTCACCTTCATCTACTACCATTAAGTGTTCTGCAGAAACTGCTCCAACCTTTGCAGCAACATCTACGCCACCAATGTTTTCAATTTCATCAGAGTGGATTCTTAATTTAAAGCCATGTTCCTTTGCAGCTTCAAGTATTCTTTCTGATTGTTCAGCAGTGAATACTCCCTTCTCGCAGAAGACATCACAGAATTCTGCCAAGTTTCTCTTGGCAACTTCTGGCATCATGTCAATTACTATGTTAACATATTCATCTGAATTGTCCTTATATTTTTCGTGAATTACGTGAGCTGCCATGAAAGTCCTAATAAGTTCTGTTGGAAAATCTTTATTTAACTTTTCAAGGACTTCAAGTTCCTTAAGTTCAGTTTCAAGAGTTATTCCATAACCACTTTTTGCTTCAACAGCTGTTACACCATGAACTAGCATGTGTTCCAATAGGTCTCTAGTCTTGTCGTAAAGTTCATCAAAGCTTGCTGCGTCAGTTGCCTTTAGTGTAGAGAGAATTCCTCCACCTGCTTCAAGAATTTCAAGGTATTCCATGCCATTAAGCTTCATTGCAAATTCATTTTCACGACTTCCGCCGTATACTAAGTGAGTGTGAGCGTCAATAAGACCTGGTGTTGCAACCTTTCCTGTAAGGTCAACTATTTCTGTATTGTCGTCCTTTAAATTTTCGTAGCCCTTGCCTTCACCAACTTCTAAAATCTTTCCATCCTTAATAGCGATGTAAGCATTTTCTAAGATGTCGGCTTCATTCATTTCTTCACCTCTTAGTGGTCTACCAATGTCCTTTGGTGAAAAAACTTGTTCAAGATTAATTAATATTTTATCCGCTTTCATAATTCCTCCTTTTATCTGTCCTTATCTTAACACATATTTTATACCCATTAAATAATAAATTATTTTTTCTATTTTATATAAAAAATTTATATAAAAAAATTTTTATGGGAAATTTATTCTTTATTATAGAAATTAAGTTGGGAAAATTTTTTGCATATTTTAGAAAAATTTTTTATAAATTAAATCCTATATATTAGTCGCTTTTTTTAATTTGAAAACGATTCATTTCTTTAATTTACCATGGTAAAGATATCAACAGATAGTCCAATATTACTGATAACCACAATTCCCACGAGATTTTCGCATTTTCTATAAAATTCTAAAATTTTTTTAATTTTTTAGGAAATTAATTTCCCTTTGTATTTACTTTTTAAATATTTTAATTTATAATAGCAAGTAAATGGAGGTTGATAAAAGTGATTAATAATCATAACGCAGATGTTCAAAAGATTATGAAGGTACAAATCAAAAACTTACCAGAAAAAAAATCTTTTGAACAAGGAATTAGAAGAGCTCCTGATAGAGGATTTAGACTTTCAAAGGACCAAACTAAGGTTGCCCTTAGAAATGCTCTAAGATATATCCCAGAAGAATATCATGAAGAATTAATTCCTGAATTTTTAGAAGAACTTACAACTAGAGGAAGAATCTACGGATACAGATTCAGACCAGAAGGAAGAATTTACGGCAAGCCAATTGACGAATACAAAGGAAATTGCTTAGCTGGAAAAGCTTTCCAAGTAATGATCGATAACAACCTAGACTTTGATGTTGCTCTTTATCCATACGAACTTGTAACTTATGGAGAAACTGGTTCAGTTTGTCACGACTGGATGCAATACAACTTAATCAAACAATATCTTGAAATTATGCACGATGACGAAACTCTTGTAATGGAATCTGGTCACCCACTTGGACTATTTAAATCAAGAAAAAATTCTCCAAGAGTTATTATCACTAACGGTTTAATGGTTGGTCTTTATGACAATCTTGACGATTGGGAAATTGCAGAAGAAATGGGTGTTGCTAACTACGGACAAATGACTGCTGGTGGTTGGATGTACATTGGACCACAAGGTATTGTTCACGGAACTTACAACACTATTCTTAACGCTGGTAGATTAAAACTTGGTCTTGGCGAAAAAGACAACTTAGCTGGTAAATTATTCGTTTCATCTGGACTTGGTGGAATGTCTGGTGCTCAAGGTAAAGCTGGAGATATTGCAGGCGCTGTATCTATCATCGCTGAAGTTGATATTTCAAGAATTGAAACTAGACTTGAACAAGGATGGATCAAGAAACTTGCTGAAACCCCTGAAGAAGCAGTTAAACTTGCTCAAGACGCTCTTGCAAAGAAAGAAGCTCTTTCAATTGCCTTCCACGGTAACATAGTTGATCTTCTTCACTACATGGACAAGAACGATGTTCACATTGACCTACTTTCTGACCAAACTTCTTGCCACAACGCATACAATGGCGGATACTGTCCAGTAGGAATCACTTTCGAAGAAAGAACTGAACTACTAAGAACTGACATCAAGAAATTCCATGAACTTGTTGATGAAACTCTTAAACAACACTTTGAAGTTATTAAGAACCTTACTGCTAAGGGAACTTACTTCTTCGACTATGGTAACTCTTTCTTAAAGGCTATCTACGATGCTGGAGTTAAAGAAGTTTCTAAGAACGGTAAAGACGACAAAGACGGATTCATTTGGCCTTCTTATGTAGAAGACATCATGGGACCACTTCTATTTGACTATGGATATGGACCATTCAGATGGGTTTGCCTAAGTGGTAAACACGAAGACTTAATTGCAACTGACCACGCTGCAATGGAATGTATAGATAAAGACAGAAGATACCAAGATATGGATAACTATATCTGGATCAGAGACGCTGAAAAGAACCAATTAGTAGTTGGAACTCAAGCAAGAATTCTTTACCAAGATGCTAAGGGTAGAGTTGACATTGCTCTTAAATTCAACGAACTTGTTAGAGAAGGAAAGATTGGTCCTGTTATGATGGGTCGTGACCACCACGATGTATCTGGTACAGACTCTCCATTTAGAGAAACTTCTAACATCAAAGACGGTTCTAATGTAATGGCTGACATGGCTACTCAATGTTTCGCAGGTAACTGTGCAAGAGGTATGTCTCTTGTTGCTCTTCACAACGGTGGTGGAGTTGGTATTGGTAAATCAATCAACGGTGGATTTGGTCTAGTACTTGACGGATCTGAAATGGTTGACGAAATTATCAAACTTTCACTTACTTGGGACGTTATGAGTGGTGTTGCTAGACGTAACTGGGCTAGAAATGATCACGCTATCGAAGTAACTAAAGAATTTAACGAAGACAATGAATTCGGACACATTACAATTCCTTATCTTGTAAAAGATGAACTAATTGACAATGCTGTTGATTCACTTAATATCGACTAATAAATAATCTTAAATTGCCCTACAGGAAACTGTGGGGCTTTTTTATGCTCTCTTTCTTTTTTTTACAATTAATAAAAAGAGTGACTTCATGGTATAATTTACTTATAAAGAGGTGTAGAATGAAAAATTATTATTTCAAGGAAAAATTTTTTAAAATTACAGACCACTATGCCATCCTAGATGAAGATGGCAATGACGCCTATTTTGTGGACCAAGACTTTAAACTCATCGGCTATTCTTCCACTATATCTGACGCTAATAGAAATCCAATTTTAGAAATTGACAAGGAAATTTTTAGTCTCTTTCAAAAATTTAATGTGAACTTTACTGACGGAAGGTATATGAGAGTTGAGTCAAAGTTAAGTTTTTTGACGAGAAAAGTTGATGTAGACTACGAGGGAGAAACTTTTAAACTCAATGGGAATTTTATAGATTTAAACTTTGACATTTATAGGGGCTCTGACTTAATTGGCGAAATCGAAAAGACTTTCTTTGCCATGACTGACACCTATAGGCTCACAGTTCACGACGAAAATTATACAGAAGCCCTCCTTGCCCTCACCCTTTGCCTAAATAATATTAAGGACACTGCTAGAGCAAGATCTAATTCTGCTGGCTAAAAATATAAATAATACAAGAAAATTTAAAAAAATCTGCTAGAATTTAATTTTTAGCAGATTATTTATATTATAAATTGTTTAATTTCTCTATTATTTCTCGCACATTTTTTTCTACTTCATCTTCCCTCACTGAAAAGATGGCTCTTGACATGCACAGACCATCTAAGTCTAGGCCAGTGAAAAAGTCTAACCTATCCTTACTTATTCCTCCTATGGGAAAGACTGGAATTAAGAGAGCTTCTCTTATTTCTTTAAATCTTTCTAGCGTAATCCTTGAGGCATCTTTCTTGGTTTCTGTTTCAAAAAAAGCTCCCGTCCCAATATAAGATGCTCCCATATTTTCTGCCTCAATGCCAAGCTTTACAGTTTTTGCCGTTGCACCAATTATCTCATCTCTTCCCAAGACTTCTCTTGCCCGAGAAATTTTTTCGTCCTCTTGACCAAGATGAAGTGCAGTGCCATATTTTTTCGCAAGCTTTAAGTTATCATTTAAGATAAAAAGGCACTTACCATCAATTTCACTTTTTATATTTAAGATTTTTTCTCCAAGCTCATCTTCATCTGCAAGCTTGTCTCTAAGCTGATAAATCCCCATTCCAGCCTTAACTGCATTTTTTATTTTCCATAAATCATCGCCTTCAGAAATTCCATATAAAATTGGCTTAATAAATTTAGTTGAAGGAGATAAAATTTCAAGATCTCCACTTATTTCATCTATGCCTTGCATTTTACTTATAATATCTTGGGCATTTACTTTATTATCTCTTATGACGCTTTTCCCAAGCTGTCTTAAAAATATTGCAGCAAGAGCGCAGGCTTTTAAGTTTGACATGGGGGCTGCCAAAAGAGAAGTTATCATGGCAGATTCCATGTCTCCTAAGCCAGTGATTTTTTTTAAATTTTCATCGCCACCAGGAATTGAAATTAACAAGTGAGAGTTGGCTATCACTTCATATTTGCCGCTAACTACAACTGTAGCTTTGCTTTTTTCTTGGAGTTCTAAGGCAATATCTATGAAATCTTCTCGTGATAAATTTTCATCCCTTGAATCCACGCCAGTGAAGGTCTTGCCCCTTGCCAAGTAATTAATTTCGTTAAAATTTCCTCTTATGACATTAAATTTAAATTTACTGATAAGGTCTTTTGCCAAGTCTCTTCTTAGGCTACTAGAAGCAACTCCAACTGGGTCAAAGACCAGAGGAATATTATTTTCATCTGCAACTTTTGCAGAAATTTTAATTGCTTCAATTTTATCTTCATTTAACATTCCCATATTCAAGAGGAGGGCAGAAGATTTTTTTGTAATTTCAGCAACTTCCTTGGAATATTCTGCCATCATTGGACTTGCTCCAAGAGATAAAACAAAGTCAGCAAGTCTAGCTCTTGTGACGCTATTTGAAATAATATGTACTAAGGGAGCCTTGTCCCTTAGATTATTTAAATTTGCCTTAATTTTCATTTTTATCACTCAAATTATACATGTGATATAGGGGTCCCCTGCCCCTTCCTATATCAAAGCCATAAGCTATGGCACCACTTAAATATTTTTTTGCAGCTACAAGTGCATCATAAAGACTTTTACCCTTTGCAAGTTCACAAGCTAGGGCACTGGATAGGGTGCAACCTGTGCCATGGGTATTTTTGTTGTCTATGTTTTTTCCCTCTATTACAAAGAGCCCCTCTCTTCCACAAAGCACATCATCCTTTGAGTCTTTTAGGTGACCTCCCTTTATTAGAAAGGCTACTTTATATTTGTTATATAAAAATTCTGCTGCCTCCTTCATCTCTTCAAGGCTTTCAATTTTTTTGCCGTAAATAATCCCAGCTTCAATGAGATTCGGGGTGATTAAAGTTGCCTTTTGAAATAAAATTTCCTTCATCTTCTCAAGAGTATCATCTGGCACAAGGGTAAATCCGCTAGTTGATGTTATTACTGGGTCTAAAACTATGGGCAGATCCTTAAAATATTTTTCAGCTATTTCTGATATAACTTCTACTTGTCCTGGACTTGCCACCATGCCAATTTTTACAGCATCGAGCATAATATCTTGGCAAATTGACAAAAGCTGACTCTTAAGCATCTGCTCACTTATAGGTGAGGAAGCCTGAACACCCATAGTATTTTGTGCAGTTATTGCTGTAATGGCAGTCATGCCATAAAACTTATATGAAGTTATGGTTTTTAAGTCGGCTTGGATACCTGCGCCACCGCTAGAGTCAGACCCAGCTATGCTTAAAATCTTTTTAATTTCCATGTTTATTTCCCTCTAAATTAAGATAATCATTAAGAGCTGTCTTTTTAAGGCTCAAAATAATTATTATAGCTATTATCGAACCACCAAGGGTACTTACAGAAAAAGGAATAATTAGTCCAAAAAATGCCATTTCCTTTCCAAGAATAAACTTGGCTACTGGATAGGCTAATAGGGCACCTATAACTCCTGTGCCAAAAACTTCTCCCAAAAAGGCAAGGGAAAGCTTTCTTGTCTTGTAATATAAAATGCCTGCTAAAAAGGCCCCAACCATTGAACCAGGAAAGGCCATTAAAGAACCTGTGCCTGATAAATTTCTAATAAGTGAGATGCAAAAGGCAACAAGGACTGAATAGATAGGTCCTAATATTACTGCAGAAAGTACATTTACCATGTGTTGAATTGGATAACACTTTGAAAGTCCCACTGGAAAGTTTACAAAGGAAAAAACAACTCCTATGGCAACAAAAAGAGCTGCCACAGTTAACTTCTTAGTATTAGATTTCATATTTACCTCCTAGAGAGTGCTGACATAAAAACTAAAACTATTCCCTACGTTGGCATTATCCAAATCAGGTAACGGTCGAAATTAACAATTTCCTCTCAGCCTGTCAACAAGCTCCCTTTTTTATTTAATTAAATTTTTACACTGAACTAAATTTATTTAAATTTTAATATTAGTTCACTTAGATTAAGCTTCTATTTTAATATCTTTGCCTTCAAGTATTAAATTCATATTTTTTGCAGAGCACATTGAGCCGCACATTGTGCAGGTATTTTCTTCTTCAGGCATGGATGAATCTCTGTACTCTCTTGGCTTAACCTTGTCAAGAGCAAGCTCAAACATTCCTTCCCAGTCAATTTTTTGGCGTCTCTTGCTCATTTCTAAATCCCAATTTCTTGCGTCCTTTAATTTATTAATGTCACCTGCATGAGCTGCAATTTTGCAAGCTACAATTCCTTCGCGAACATCTTCTACATTTGGCAGTCTCAAATGTTCAGCAGGCGTTACATAACACAAGAAATCTGCACCATGAGCTGCTGCAATTGCACCGCCAATTGCCGATGTAATATGGTCATAACCAGGTGCCACATCTGTAACAAGAGGTCCCAAGACATAAAAAGGTGCCTTGTGACAAAGTTTCTTTTGAAGTTTGACATTCATTTCAATGTCACCAATTGGCACATGACCAGGCCCTTCAATAATTACTTGCACATCCTTCTCCCAAGCTCTCTTTGTAAGCTCACCAAGTGTAATAAGTTCTGAAATTTGAGCAGGGTCTGTGGCATCATGAATGCCACCAGGTCTCAGAGAATCTCCAAGAGAAAGAGTCACATCATATTCTCTTAAAATATCTAAGAGCTCATCATAGTATTGGTAAAAGGGATTTTCTGCGTCATTCATCATCATCCAACCAAAGAGTAGAGAACCTCCTCGAGATACAATTTCATTTACACGCCTATTCCTCATAAATATTTCAGCATTTGCCCTATTTATACCTGCGTGAATTGTCACAAAGTCCACTCCATTTTCGGCATGATTTCTAACTACATCTAAAAATTCCTCTGCCTTTATGTAAGAAAGTCCCTTGTCCAAAAATCCTACTGCATCATACATGGGCACTGTGCCTATCATGGCTGTAGATTTTTCAATTAATTTTTTCCTGAATTCTTGAGTCTTGCCATAATTTGATAAATCCATTATGGCTTCTGCACCCATTTTTAGTGCCATGTCAACTTTTTTCATTTCCATGTCCATGTCATTTAAGTCCTTGGAAATTCCTAAGTTTACATTAATCTTGGTCCTAAGCCCCGTGCCAATGCCTTCAGGTGAAATTGATTTGTGATTTTTGTTTTTTGGAATGACAATTTCTCCACAAGCCATTTTCTCCAGTAGATACTCACAAGATACATTTTCCTTTTCTGCCACAATTTTCATCTCTTCTGTGACAAAACCATGTTTCGCTGCTTCCATTTGAGTAGCATATTTCATATAAAAAAACCTCCTATAAAATTATAGGAGTAATCTTACTTTTCCCTGCCAAGGCATTATCCTAGCAGGTAAGATGGTCGAGTCTTAACTCCTCTCAGCAAATTGCTCCCATAAGTTTATTTATTCATTTATTGATTTTATAATATCAAATCTTTTAAAACAAGAAAAAATATAATACTAATTCATAAAATATTGTAAGTCTCTTTAATAGAGATAATAAATTTTTATCTCTTAATATTTTATAATTGATTCTACCCTTGTGCCACTTAAAACTTCTCTTCCCTTTAAATCTTCAAGTTCAACTAAAAAGATTATGGAAGACACTTCTCCCTTTAGCTTTTCCACAAGATTTACAGAGGCCTTGGCTGTGCCGCCAGTGGCAAGAAGGTCGTCAACTATTACAACTTTTTCGCCAGGCTCTAGGGCGTCCTTGTGAATTTCAATTGAGTCTTCGCCGTATTCAAGCTCATAGGATTCTCTTTCCTTATCCCAAGGAAGCTTGCCTGGTTTTCTAACTGGCACAAAACCCTTGTCAAGTTTATAGGCAAGGGCTGAAGCAAAAATAAATCCCCTTGCTTCAATGCCAACTATTTTGTCTACATCATCATCTATTTTTTCTGCCATTTCATCTACAGCTTTTTGGAAGGCATCCTTGTCCTTTAAGAGAGTAGTAATGTCTCTAAAGATGACTCCTTCCTTTGGATAATCTTTTATTGCGCGAATTGTATCTTTTAATTCCATAACTTCCTCCATTCCCTTATAGTATAACATCTTTGTCAGCTAACTAAAACTTTTATTATCATTCTTTTAATGATATAATATGTTAAATTTTTCTATTTATTCACGAGGTGTTAAATGAATAAAAATATAAAAAAATATGACAGAGAAATAAGGAAGGCAAATTTTTCTGAAGCTCTATTTACCTTCCTCTCTCTAGTTGTAATTATGTTTATAAGTATTATAAAGTACGAAGAAAGTCCCCACATACCCATGCTCATTGGGGTCTTAATAGCTTCTCTTGTCGCCCTAAAAATTGGCTACTCCTGGAAATTTATTGAGAACTCCATGATAAAGGGAATCTCACAAGCCATGCAGTCCATAATAATTCTCGCCATTATTGGAGTTTTAATTGGCGTTTGGATTTTAGCTGGCGTTGTGCCAACTATGATCTACTACGGACTTATGATTTTAAAGCCATCAATTTTTCTTGTGGCAACAGTTTTAATCACTTCAATAACTTCTCTTGCTACGGGAACAAGTTGGGGCACTGCAGGCACTATGGGTATAGCCCTCATGGGCATAGCAAGTGGCCTTGGCATACCTGCTCCCATAACAGCAGGTGCCGTTTTATCTGGCGCCTACTTTGGCGACAAGATGAGTCCCCTATCTGATACAACAAACCTTGCTCCGGCAATGGCAGGCACTGATGTCTTCACTCACATCAAGGCAATGGTTAAGCCAACAATTATTACCTATGTATTGACCCTACTCATCTTTGGATTTTTATCACTAAAGTACAGGGGAAGCTCTGCAGACTTGTCTAGCGTAACTATGATTACTGAAGGCTTAAAAAATAATTTTAATATTTCTCCAGTTCTTTTGCTTGCGCCCCTTATTGTAATACTTTCTATTGCAAAAAAAGTTCCTGCAGTGCCTGGCATAAGCCTTGGCATAATTGCAGCTGCCATTATGGGACCTCTTTATCAAAAAGTAACTTTTGGCGATATCTTATCTTGTGCCCTAAATGGTTTTGTGTCTGAAACTGGAATAGAATCAGTGGATAAACTTTTAACTACTGGTGGACTTAACAACATGATGTCTTCCATTTCCCTTACTATTATCGCCATGATGTTTGGCGGCATTGCTGAAGAGACTGGAATACTTGAAGCAATTGTAAAAAAATTCCTTGGCAAGGTAAAGTCCACTGTTGGTCTTGTCACTGCCACAATTCTCACTTGCTTTTTCACAAATGCAACTATGCCTGAGCAGTACATCTCCATAGTTGTTCCAGGCAGAATGTTTAAAAATGAATATAGAGATAGAAATTTGGACCCAAAACTTTTGTCATCTACACTTGAATCAGGTGGAACAGTTACATCAGCTATGGTACCTTGGAACACTTGTGGTGCTTATATGACATCAGTCCTTGGAGTTTCCACTGTTCACTATCTACCGTTTTTGTTCTTTAACCTTCTAATGCCCCTTGTGCAAATAATAATTACTGCCCTTGATTCGAAAAAATTTATCTTAGACCAAGATAAAGATTCTTTCACCAATTGAAAAACCACCTCTTTTTGGTATAATGTTTAGTGGAATAAAAAAAGAGGTGTGTTATGTATAAAGATATAATAAGTGGACTTACAAATTCTGCAAATACGAAGAAAAATTTACTTGAAGGCTCTCTTTTTAAGTACATGGTTGCTTCCATACTTGCAGGATTTTTTATTGGAATGGGCATGCTCATAATGACTCTATCAGCTAGTGTCTTTTCTCCACTGCCCATCCCTGCCGTAAAATTTATTAACGGCTTTGTCTTCTCCCTTTCCCTATCCTTTGTGGTCTTTGCAGGCGGAGAACTCTTCACAGGAAATGTTCTAGTGACAACAGTTGGAAGATTAAATAAAAAAATTGACACAGGAACCCTTTTAAAGATTTTAATTTTTTCCTACCTTGGAAATATTTTGGGCTCAGTTTTAATTTCATTTTTATTTAAAATGACTGGCGTTTCCCCTGAATATAATGAAGCATTGTTAAAACTTGTAACTGGAAAGACGAGCTTTGACTTCCTTCCTTTGCTTTTCAAGGGAATTATGTGTAACATTTTAGTCTGCCTTGCAGTTTTAATTTGCTCAAGAAAAATTTCTGATTCAGCAAAATTGATTTTAATTTTTTGGTGCATACTTGCCTTTGTAAGCCTTGGCTTCGAGCATAGTGTTGCAAATATGACTTGCTTTGCACTTGCAAAAATGTTAAATTCAGATTTTACTTTTGCATTAATTCTTAAAAATTTAATACCTGTAACTATTGGAAATATTATTGGTGGCGCTTTAGTTGCCCTAACTTATAATACTATAGCTTCAGAAAAGTAAAAGAGACGAGGTAAAGGAGCCTCGTCTTATTTTTTTCGTAAACTTACTATTAACTTGTAAATAAAAAATGTAAGGACCATGACAAATACTGTCACTATAAAAAGTCCAACTATATAATTAGGAAAGACATTTTTTATAGTAGCAAGGGGCGAGCCTTCATAGGGCTCCTCTATAAAATAATAATTTGCCTCTAGCTTTTTGTTTAAAACTTTTATTATAGGAAGAGTTACAAGGATAAAAATTATAGGATAAATAAGGTCTCTTAGCCTTGGCAGGTATTCCTTTGAAATCACAAGATAGATTGGATAAAAGGCATTAATGCCGTGGATTATCCAAGAAATTATTGCCACATAGGAATATTTATTTACCTGGTCCCAACCTGGCGTAAGTAAACTTAAAATTGCAGCTGGCATAAATAAATAGTAAAGACATGACTTTATGATCTTGCTGTCATAGAAGGCATCCAGAGCCATAAACTGCGCCCCAATGAGGCAGAGGTGAAAGGGCAAGTAGGAAGAGTCGTAGTGACCGTCAATTAAAACTGCTATAAGCCTAATAATTTCTAAGCTGATGGGCAGGAGGGCAATAATTTTTCTAAATTCTTTATTGTTTTTCCAGGGCTTGTATAAAAAAATCGCAAAAATAAAAATAATAAATAGGCAGGCAAAGTGGTAGACTCCGAAAAATTTGAAGCCCACTGTGCCATAATTTAAATCCCAAAAATTTCTCATTTCTAATTAAAATCCTTTATAATTTTTCTTCAAATATTTTAACATAGAATCATTAAAAATTTTTTTCTTTTAAAATTTTTTTCGCCCTTATTTAAAAATCTTTTCCGCTAATTTCAATTTCGCCTACAATAAAAAGTGTGAAGGTCCCCTTAGCAACTATTTTGTCGCCCTTCTTTGCCAAGACTTCTATAACCTCTGTGCTTTTGCCTGAGTGAATTATCTTCGTTGTGGAGTAAATTTCTTCTCCAAGTTTTACGCTGGAAATAAAGTTCACACTAGAGTCTAAGGTCACGCCCTTTCTGCCCATGGCAATGGAAAGGCAGCCTGCTGCTGTATCCATGAGGGCAAAAATTTCTGCTCCATGAAGAATGTTATAGGCATTAAATTGATTTTTCTCTGGCTTCATCTTTAGGACTAAGTTGTCGCCACTAAGGTCAAGTAATTCTATATGACTTCTCTTTACATATTCATCTTCTTCAAATAATTTTTTAAAATTAATTTTCTCCATTTCTCCCCCTATTAAAAAAAGAAAGCTGTCTAATATTTAAGTCTACTAAATTGGAAACAGTGATGCCAATGAGCCTAAGCTTTTCGCCTTCATAGGCCTCATCAAATATTTCCAGACTCTTATTAAAAATATCTTCTTCCTCATAAATTGCTGCGTCATAGGTCCTGGACCTGGTCTTAAGCTTAAAATTTTCATTTTTCATCTTTAAAGTCAAGGTGTAGCCAGAAATTTCCTTTACGATTAAATCTTCTGACACTTCCCTAGCAAAGTCCCTTAAGTAATTTATAAGCTCATCCTTATTTTTTGTTGCTTCAAAGGTTGACTCTGTGCCAAGACTTTTTCTCACAGCATTTGGTGTCACTTCTCTCCTGTCAATGCCCCTGATCCTGTAATAAATTTCTTCGCCACTTTTTTTGAACATACTTGTCAAAAAATCATAGGACAGGTTGTAAAGGTCCTCAACCTTATTTATGCCAATATTTCTAAGTTTTTTCTCAGACTTACTGCCAATGCCGTGAACCTTTCTTATGTCCAGGGGAAATAAAATCTCTGGCATATCAGACTCTCTAATAATCATAACTCCCCTGGGCTTATTCCAGTCGCTTGAAAGTTTCGCCAAAAATTTGTTGTAGCTTAGGCCAACACTTACGCTTAGACCAGTTTTATCGTAAACATCTTTTTGAAGATCATAAACAATACTTTCATGGTAGCCAAGTCCCGTCAGGTCAAGATAGGACTCATCAATAGAAACTTTTTCGATCTTATTTGTATATTTCTTTAAGACATCAAAAACTTCACGAGACTTTTCCAGGTACCTTTCCCTTCTCATGGGCTTGATAATAAGGTGGTCGCAGAGATTTTTCGCCATATACATGGGCATGGCAGAGTGGATGCCATAATTTCTGGCAATATAATTAGCCGTAGTGACAACTCCATGATTGGACCTGCCACCTACGACTACCGGTTTTCCTATTATGCTCCTATCGTCAAGCTCTTCTACTGATGCGTAAAAGGCGTCTATATCAACATGTATAATAATTCCCATAAATATCACGACTTTAGTATATCACAAGAGCTTTTTATAAAGAAGACAATTTGATATAATTCTAGGGAGGTGAGATTTTGAAAAGAAAAGTTGCGCTCTACGATTTTGACAAAACTGTGGTGAATTGTGAGTCCATAGTTGAGCTTTATAAATATGCCTACAAAAATAAAAAAATAAATATTTTTAAAAATCTTTGGAAATTAGCTGTGGCTTACATAAAATCAAAGCTAAATTCTGATTTTGAGATTATGAAAAACCAAATGGTCTCTGTAATAAAATATTTAACAGAAGATGACCTCCAGGACTTTGTCACAAACTATCTCTATCCAAAATTTTTCTTCAGTGAATTTGAAGATGAATTTTCTTCCTATGACGAGGACACCATAAAAATCCTCTGCTCTGCCTCTGCCACAAATTATTTAATTTATGTTGGCGAGTTGTTTCCTTTCGACTATATTATTGGAACAGACTTAGATGAAGACTATAAATTATGTCGCGGCAACAACAAAAAGGATGTCAAGGTAAAAAATATTGAAGAAATTTTAAAAAGAGATGGCTATGAAATTGACTACGAAAATTCCCTTGCCTACTCCGACTCCTACAAGGACGACAAGTATATGCTTCGCATGGTAAAAAATAGGTTTTTAATTAATTCAGGAGTAAATAAGAGAGGCTATATAAATTTATCTTGGCATACAAATAAATAAATTCAAAAAAACTGAGGTCGCCCTCAGTTTTTTTAATTCAAGAAAAATTTCTTTCAGCTCTTAAATTCCTAAAATATATTTTTCAATTAATTCAGCAATTTCGTCATAGGATTTTTCTCCAATGAACTCGTAAACTTTTTCGCCATCCTTGTAGAAGGAAACTCGCGGCAATTGAAAGATTTCGTGTTTTTCTGCAAAGTCCTTATTTTTGTCAAGATCCATGTAGTAGCAGGAGACTTCCTTAAACTCTTCTTCAAGAAGAACTTGCATAACTTCCATAAGTGGCTCGCAGTGAGAACATCTCTCTGCACCAAAGATGACAAGAGCCGCCTTTTGATTTTTTATCGTATCATCGAAGTGATTTTCTGTCACATATTTTATTACAGATTCATTTCTCTTAATTACCTTTTTATTTTCTTCAAGGTCAATTACTGACTCAGACTCTTGTGAAAGTGGGTCAATGTCGTTATTTAGTGAACTTCTATTTACATTAGTAACTTCCACAGACTTAAAGCTGCCTGCACCCCTTAACTTGTAGTAGGATGCATCTTCAATCTCTTCAATTTCATTTTCACTTTCATCAACGCCTAGATAATCGTAGGGATACCTGTAAACTCTGTAGATCATATTGTTTTTCAAAAGATTTTCCGTAGTAGTCCTGTAAGGGCAAGTCCACTGCCAAACTATTTCCTTGGAGTGGGTAATCTCTAAGACAAGACCTTCTGTGGCAAGAGTTATTAGGGTGTTGCCATTGGGAAGTCTTTGAAGGTTTCCACCATAGGGCGAATAAAATTTATAGCCATTCATAGGAATGGAAAAGCCAAAGTCCCTAGGATCCACTGACCAGTTAAGAGATAGAGTCACTGGATTTATTTCAAGAATTCTTGAATAATTTCTCACGAAGGGAAGAAGTCCCGATGGAGAAGTAAGAGTTGGTGAACCGTAGCCACATCTTCCGCCATTGTCAAAAATTAAAAGATTACCCTCGCCAGTTAAGCCCTTGGGAATAATACTTGCAAAGGCAGATCCAACTACAGGGTCAACCTTTTTGAAGTCAGAAAAATTTGGTCCCAGCTTATAGCAAATGCGCGATCTCTTTTTGTCAATTATGCCAATAATATTTGCAGCTCTCGCCGTAAATAAAATATTGTCTGGATGAAAGCGTGGATCCCCTTGGTCGTACCACTTGTTTTCCCCAATTGTAGAAATTGATGTAACATCTAAATAATTGCCCAGCGGTCTCTCTGTCATTCTCAGATTTGGATTTCTGTAGAGAACATTTTTCGCCTCTTCAGAAAATCCCAGCTGGTCAAAGTGCTCGCTAAAGGAAAATTTCCAAACAATATTTCCCTCTTCGTCCACTTCTAAAATTACATCATCAAGCAAAGTCTTATCAGAAATTCTGCTGTCCTTAATGGCATCGTGAACTAGTAGGAGAGTTTTGCCCCCCTCCACAATTTTTTCACCAGGATAATAATAGCCAAGAGAGTTGCCCTCCCTTTGAAAATCAGAGTGAGCCCTAGCCATCCACTTTGGCCTGTAGCCCCTGTCCTCTGTAAACTTAAACTTGTCGAAGTCAAATTGAACCCTGCCCTCCTTGTCAAACTCAATGAGTTTAATACCGTCACTGACGCCAAAGTCTGATGACCTAAAGGAAGAAATGCTCATAATATGTTTGTTGGGTAGCATCTTGGCAGGCATTGGGTTTACAGAATACCTTTTGAGCTCTGTGCCGTCCATTTTTGTTATAAGAGCTCCGTCCTTGGCAGTTGAAATTAAATTTATGCCATTGTAGGCCTTTTCTCTCTTGTAGACTACAGTTCCCCTTGGATAGACTCTCATTATACACCTCTATTTCTAATAAACTTTTCTGCATAAACTGTTGCCACTGCCCCATCATTTGCCGCTGTGACAATTTGTCTAAGGGGCTTCTCTCTTATGTCTCCTGCAGCAAAAATTCCTTCCACAGATGTCCTCATGCAGTAGTCAGTTTTTATAAAGCCAAAACTATCTACTTCCACAAGGTCTTTTACAAAATCAGAATTGGGACTCATGCCTGCAAAGATAAAAATCCCATCAGACGTGACCCTAGTCTTAGTGTTGTCAGAAAGATCTAAAATATCAAGACTATTTACTCTTTCGCCCCCATAAATTCCTTGAAGTTTTGAGTGCCAAGTGTAAGAAACTTTTGGATTCTTTTTTATCCTCTCAACTTCAAGTTCATTTCCATCAAAATTTCCCTCGTCGTGAATAATAATCATGTTAATGGAGTTGGCAAAATTGGAGAGATAATCAGCTTCCTCTAAAGCAAGGTCCCCAGAACCTAAAATATGTATGTCCTTGTCCTTAAAATAATCTGCATCACAAGTTGAGCAGTAGGACACGCCACGACCAGCAAATTCCGTTTCGCCAGGCACATTTATCATCTTGGCATAGGTTCCCGTAGCAATAATAATTGCCTTAGAATAAAATTCCTTTCGCCTAGCAGTAGTAAGCTTAAAGCCATCATCAGATTTTTCGATTTTAGAGACAGTGCCATAAATAAACTCATTAGTAGTAAAATTTTCAGCTTGCTTTCTAAACTCATTTATAAGGTCTCTTCCAGCAATCTCCTTAAAACCAGGGTAGTTTATAACTTTTGGCGTGTCATTAACTCTTCCGCCAAAGGAAAACTTCTCTATTACAAGAGTATTTAAGATAGACCTGCCAGCATAAATGGCAGCACTTAAACCCGCTGCCCCTGCACCAATAATAATCAAATCATACTTTTTCATCTAATCACCTCAAATAGAATCCACAGGATTTTGTGGAGCCTTTTTAATTATCTTAAACTTGCCATCATGATAATCACAAATATTAAACTCAGCGTTGCGCCTTACCCTATTTGTCCAAAAATTTTCCATGGGCACATTTTCCATAATAGAATACATGGCAACAATAGTGACACCGTGAGTTACAATCAAAATATTTTCGTCAAGCTCAGGATAGACAGCATACTCAAAAAATTTCTCAACTCGTCTTCTGAGGTCGTAGAGACTTTCACCGTCAATTCTATTGTATTTGTGAGGCTTTTCAAAATAAAGTTTGTGGAGCCACTTATCGTCTTCTTTCACATCCTTAATATTTTTGCCAGACCAATAGCCCACATCTATTTCGCGAAGAAGAGAAGTCTTTATAATATTTCTGTCAGGACAAATTAATTTTGCAGTGTCATAGGCGCGACCAAGATCAGATGAATAAACACTGTCGAAGTGAATGTCCTTACACTTTTCGCGAAGAATCTTGCCCATTTCAATGCCTTCTTCAGTAAGTGGCGAATCATCTTGCCCTTGAATAATGCCAGCCCTGTTCCACTCAGTTTCCCCATGCCTTGTAAAATAAATCCTCATGCTTCCCTCACAATCTATATGCACAATCTATATAAAAAAATTTCATTCCTACTGATATTATATATTATAAGAAAAAACAATTAAAGTAAGAAAAGCTTATCCTTTTAGTTAAAAACTCCTCAAAAAACTTGAAATCTCCTTGCATTTTCCCCTTATTATTATTATTATTATTATTATTGCAAAGATATTTTTTATTTCTTAAAATAATTTAATAAAAGGAGGAATTTATGAAAAAGAAAATATTTGCAATAATTTTTGCCTTTGCCTTAGTATTTTCATCTGCAATTTTTTTATCAGCAGAAAATACTTATGCAGAAGGCGAAAAGACCTTTGTTCTTAAAAAAGCTGACGGCACTGAACTAGGTCAATACGATGAAATCAAAGATGGTTGGGACGAAAAAACCATCCTTGGTATGATGAAAAAGACAGATCCAAATGCAAGTTATATAATCGAAGTGACAAAGGACTATGAATTTGAAGGAGCTTCAAGATCAATAATAAGCGGATTAAATGTTACCTTCACATCTAAAGAAGGCACTTCTCCCGTACTTACATCAGGTAGCGGTATGCCACACTTTTTCCTAAAGGATGGCAACTATACATTTAAAAATATCATTCTTGAGGGAAAATCTGGATCCAATGGTGGAGGTATTTACACTCATGATGACAATCAAGGCATTACAATTACTTTAGACAAGGGTACAGTCATAAGAAATTGTAATTATATTGATGCACCTTATTTTTATCGCACCCTCGTCATTAGAGATGACTATGATGACCAAAAAGATTCCACCCTTATTATTAACGACGGCGTTACAATTGAAAATAATAAGTTGAATTCTCAAAACGGCGGATCACCTATTTCTGTACGTGAAGGCTGTAAACTAATCGTAAACGGCGGTGAATTTAAAAATAATGAAGCACAATATAATCGAATCGGCGGTGGAGTAATCTTTAATGAAGAAGGCGCCGAAACTATTATTAATGGCGGAAACTTCGAAGGAAATAAAGCAGCTGGCTATGGTGGAGCCGTTATTAACTACGGCAAGCTCACAATTAATGCAGGAACTTTTAAGGGTAATGAAGCAAAAAACGGAGGAGCAATTTCATCAATTGCAAGTAATTCTGAATTAACAGTAAATGGTGGATCTTTTGAAGATAATAAAAGTACTGGCAAATGGGGCGGCGCTATCGTCGCGAAAAATAAAGTAAGTGTTAAGAATGCGACTTTTGATGGCAATGTTTCTGGTAACGGTGGTGCAATTTTTGCCTACGATGCAAATGATGCAGCAATAGTAAATTGTACCTTTAAGAACAACAGTGCAACAAATGAAAACACTGTAAAACATGGCGGGGCACTTTTTGTAAATGATAGCAAGAATGTTTCCATAAAAAGCAATACATTTATTAAAAATACGGCGAAAGATGGCGGAGCTTTGAATATAACAGGAGTAGAAGGAGTTATAGAAGATAATACCTTTGAAGAAAACTTTGCAGATAGATTTGCTTCTGCTTTTCATGTAAAAGATTCAGCACCTTCCATAAAAAATAATATCTATAAAAACAATGGAATGAAAGATGACAAGACAACAGTCTATGCAACTCTTATGGTTGAAAGCGTAGCATCAGGAAAAGAACTTACAATTGAAAATGATAAATTTGAAAATAATGGTGCGACTAAATCCGGTGGCGCATTAGTTGTAGGAGAAGGAACAGTAAGCTTAAAAGCTTGCGAATTTACAAATAACAAAGTGTCTGAGTATGGCGGTTCAATTTATATTACTGACGATGGAAAACTAAAAATAACAAACTCCAAATTCGTAGGAAACTCTGCAAAAAGAGGTGGAGCAATAGTTACTGAATTATTCTCACAAGCAAACCCTGCCGAAAAAACAAAATATGCAAACTTAACTATTGCAGATGATGTTGTGTTCGATAAAAACTTCGCAAGTGACGGCTACTTTAACCCACCTATGAACTACAAGGATTTCCCTGACCTTAAATTTAAAACAACATCTCTTATGGGACAACTTCGTGCTATTAAAGCTGATATGATAACTTACGAAAAAGTTGACAGCCTTTTAAACAACTATGATGTCTACTATGTAAATCCTTTAGTTACAGTTATTTATGATTCCAATGGCGAAAGTCCTGCAGAAAAAATTTTCGGCGAAGAACTTAAATCTGAAAATGATGAAATTCTACCAGCTAAACATACAATCAAAGCTTTAAAAGAAACTGGACTTACTAGAGAAGGTTTTGAATTTAAAGAATGGAACACTCAAGCTGATGGAAGGGGCACTGCATATAAAGCTGGCGACGAAATGAAAATTTCCAGCAACCAAGTTCTCTATGCAATTTGGCAGGAAAAAGCTCCAAGTCCAGAACCTCAACCTGAACCAAAGCCTGAGCCTCAACCCGAACCTAAGCCTGAACCTAAACCTGAACCTGAAATAAAAATTCACGAATATGTGGAAACTATACCTGTCTTTGCCCAAGCTGACTCTGTGAAAAAAGTTACAGAAAGGGTAATTGAAAGTCACATTGAATACATCAGCGGCTATCCTGACAATACCGTAAGACCTGATGGCAATTTAACTAGAGCTGAAGCTGTAACAATGCTTGTAAGACTAAAGGCTTATCCTTTAACTGAAGGCGAAGAAATCTTTAAGGATGTAAAGGCTAATGCTTGGTACGCACCTTTCATCAGCGCTGCTTACAAAAATAATATTCTAGAAGAAAAGAAGGGCGAGGCTTTTAGACCTGATGAAAAAATTACAAGAGCAGAACTTGCACAGTTAATTTCTCACCTTGACAAGAAAAATAATGCCAAGGCAAGTTTCCCTGACATTGCTGGACACAAGTATGAAGCAGCAATAAATCAAAGTTTTGGAAATAAGAGAATTGCTGGTTATCCTGACGGAAGCTTCAAACCAGACAATGCAATTACAAGAGCAGAAACTGCTAGAATTTTAAATAGTCTTTTCGACAGAAAAGTTGACAGTAATGGACTTGCAAAAGTAATGGATGCCCTTAGACTTTACAAGGACTTAGACAAGAACCACTGGGCTTATTACGAAATAATGGAAGCTTCTCACACTCACCAATATGAAAGAGCAGGAAGCGGGACTGAAAACTGGACAAGTATTATTAAATAATAAAATTTTAGATTAAACAAAAAACCGAGATGAATTTTACAAATGTATTGCAAATATCATCTCGGTTTCTTTATCTTTCTTCTAAGTCCTTTGAAAGGGCTCTTGCTTCACTTATTATTTCTCTTGGGTAGTTTAGGTTGTCTAAGATTGCAATGGCGTTACGACTTGTGGCTGGTCCTTCTTTTAATAAGTAGTCGAATTTTATGTCGCCATCTTCTATTTTTTCTTCAAAGTGCATATTTTTGTAGAGGTCCTTTAACAGAATTGTAAGTTCTATGTCGTGAGTTGCTGCCACTACATGGTTATTCCTTGCCAAGTATTTTAGGGTTGCAGTGGCTGCTGCAATTCTGTCAATGGTGTTTGTCCCCCTAAATATTTCGTCAAGCAAAATTATTTTTTCTTCACCATCTTCTATCATGGCTCCAATTGCCTTGGACTCTGCCATAAAATAGGAAAGATTTTCCATTATTGAGTCAGATATGTCAATGGCTGATCTTAATTTCATTGGCTTTATCTCAAATTTTTCTCCAAAGAAAATTCCAAAGCTAAGGGCAAAGACTGTGTTGATGCCAATTGTCCTAAGATAAGTTGACTTTCCTGATGCATTTGAGCCTGTAAGGATCATTGATTTTTCTAAATCTAAATCATTTGCCACCGGGTCCTTTAGGAGTGGAGTGTATAAGTTTTTTCCAGAAATTTTCTCTCCAAAGTCGGCAAAGTTTGTGCCATAGGCCTTTGAAATTGAAATTATTCCAATTTGGCAGTCAATTTTTCCCAGCAAGTAGTAAAGTCTAAAGATTTCTTCTCCATATTTTTTGAAATATTTTTGAGCCTTAGAAAAACTCCTAGCTTCTGATAAAAATAATACATTCTTATAGGTTTCAGCAAAGTCCATCTCTGCATTGCCCGTCAAAAATCCAAAGGACCTTAAGGTTTTCTTTAGGGGTCCAAGTTCTCTTAAAATATTTTCTACTTCTTGGACTTCCTCTGTAAAGACCTGGTTTTTATTTTTCGTCAAGCTTTCTGATACAAATAAAATACTTTTGAGCCTCACTAAGCTTTCTAATTTCCCCAAAGTTATTTCGTTAAATTTTTTGTAAATAAAGGTGTTGACGCCAAGGAGGACAAAGATAAATAGGACTGCCTGAGCCCTTAAGAAAACAAAGAGAAGGATAATATAAAGTGCTGTGAAGGAAAAAATTTTCGCCGCAATGTCAAGTTCTCTATCTACTTTAACTTCTTCTTCAATAAGATTTAGGACATCTTCCTTGAAATAACCAATCTTTCCCAGCTGAAACTGCATGTCTAGAAGCTCATCTTCTCTATCACCGTAAAGCTTTATGTTATTCTGAGTCTTTTTAATTTGGTCTTCATCTAAAATCAAATCTCTCAGCCTGTAATAAAAGTATTCCAGACCCAGCCTAGTCATGTTGTGGTTCATCTTCTCAATTATTTTGTCGAAGTTTAAATCAGCTGCTGTGATTTCAGATAAATTTCCCCCAAGCCTTTTATGTATGCCGTCAATTTTTCCCTTGAATTTTTTGGAGTGAATTTTGCCAAAGTTTTTTCTTATTTCAACTCGCAAAATTCTTTCGTTTTTTATTTTCACATAGTAGTTGTATAAAAAAATTACTCCAGTAAAAGCTAATAATAAAATAATTGGTGCGTAATAGTCCTTCATGTCATCCTCCTCTTAATCTCTTTCATTATTTTATTACAAAGAGATTGTCATTACAATAAATAAAGACTAGGCAAAAAAAGACTGCCCACTAAAAGTGAACAGCCTTAAAAAATTTATTTTCTTATTTTACATTTGGAAATAATTCGTCAAAGTTCTTAAGAATTACATGTCCAATGTCGTCTTGAGCGTCGATAGTTGATCCACCAATGTGTGGTGTTACATAAAGTCTATCAAGTTCAAATAATTTATTTTCTACTGGAACATCTTGAGTGTCAAGTCCGCCAGAGCCAAGTTCGTTAGAAAGTGTATCTAAGTTTGCTCCGCCTAGTTTGCCATTTTTGATGTAGTCGTATAGGTCATCTTCGTTAACAATTCCGCCACGAGCAGCGTTGATGATGCAAGCTCCGTCTTTCATCTTTTCAAATTCTTCTGCTGCAAATAAGTCCTTAGTGTCAGGAGTTAGTGGCATATGAAGAGTGATAATGTCAGATTCTTTTACAAGAGTATCGAAGTCAACAAGTTTAGCATAGTCAACTTTGATGTCTTCTGGTTTTAAGAATGGGTCATAAGCAAGAACGCTCATGTGGAATACATTGGCGATTTCGCCAACTCTTCTACCAATTGCACCAAAGCCACAAATTCCTAGAGTCTTATTTCTAAGTTCTCTACCAATCCATCTATATTTGTTCCAGATTCCGCCCTTAACTTCGTTTTGAGCTTGTACAGAGTTTCTGTAAAGGTCTAACATTTTTGCAAAAACAAGTTCAGCAACTGCGTTTGCATTTTGTCCTGGAGAGTTTTTAACTGGAATATTTTTTTCCTTTGCATATTCAAGGTCAATGTGGTTAGTTCCTGTAGAACCAACGAAAATTGCCTTTAAGTTTTTAGCAGCATCAAGAACTTCTTTGTTGATGAATGGGTCAACTCTCATGAATAAGAAATCATAAGGTTCAATAATTTCTGCTAATTTTTCAGAAGTTGGAAGCATAACTTTATCAAGTTCAATACCTCTTTCTTCAAGTCCTTTGTCAATTACATCTGACATATAGTCTACCATTAACGCTTTCATTTACATCCTCCTTAAAATTTTATGTACATCGTTACATTTCTATTTTAGTTGAAAATGAAATCTTTTTCAAGTTCATTTATCTCCTTAATTTAATTAACACTTTTCTTTAAAAAAGCCCTTGGAAAACTATTCTATATTTACTTTAAGTTAATAGTTCTCTCAAAGGCATCTCATTGTTTATATAAAAATTTCTGTTTAATTTTATATATTTAGGTAAAACCTAAGTAGTCCCAATATAAAAAGGTGGACTGGATAAAATAGATAATTAAATAATTTGTTTTGCTTTCCCTTTTCGCCATTATACATTATAGTTAGTCCAAAGCCAAGTATTGACCAAACTTCTTTTATTATAGTCAAGTAGGCAAAGGCTGCCGAAGCGATAGGTCTATTGTAAAATATATAAAAGAAAAAAGCTGTCAGTATTGCATGAAAATCATAATCCCCTGAGGCAAAAATACTTGCAAAATACATGATGATTAAAAGTGGTATGGAAAATAAAAGCCATTTCCTTCCAATTTTATCTTCAAATTTATTTCTAATCTCATCAAGGATCCAAATAAAAATTAGGGAGAGAGCCAGAGAAAATAAGACATTGTTTAATCTAAACTCCAAAAAAACTTTTGAAGAAAACATATCATAGGGCACTTCTGAAATCACTGCAAAGAAAAGTAAGTTTAGTAAATATTTTTTCCTTGAATGAGTCTTAAAAAATCCCTCCACTACAAAAAAAGAAAAGAGAGGAAAGGCAATGCGGCCTAAGACATCAAAGACTGTAGAAATCTTTGAGAGAGTGGATCCCACTTCAAGGTAGGGCAAAATTATCGCCTTGTTGACATGGTCAATTAACATAGATGTAAAGGCCATGTATTTTAACTGTGCCCCATTTAAAACTTGAATCCTTTTTAATTTTTCATTATTAAATCTTTCCATACTTTGCTCCAAAATTTTGTAAAAATATTTTACTATAAAATTTATGAAGTAAACAAGAAAAAATTTTTAACTATTTTTAAAATTTTCTTTTAAATCTTTGTAGTCATTCATAATATTTTCTATTATATCCTTTACGCTCTCGATTTTACTTAGATATTCATAGCCTTCTCCTGCCATTACAGAGCCCCATTCCACATCTCCATCTCTTACAGCTTTATAGCTAGAGCCTGCAGCGTACTTTTCAAATTCTTCTTGGCCAAGCTTATTTAATTCGATATCCAAAAGTTTATCAGCCAACTTATTTTTATAGCACCTTATTGGATGAGGCGTAGTAATTCCTGTGACAATTGTGTCCCTATCTGTGGCTTCAAGAAGAGTCTTTTTAAAGTTTTCGTGGACTGGTGCTTCTTCTGACACCAAAAATCTCGTGCCCATTTGCACTCCACTTGCCCCCAAAATTTCTGCAGCCAAGATATGCCTTGCCGTGTAAATTCCTCCAGCAGAGATCACTGGAATTTTTACAGAATCAGAGATTTCTGGTAGAGCTGGGAAGGTATTGAGCCTTCCTATGTGTCCCCCTGCTTCCGCCCCTTCAAAGACACAGGCAGTGGCACCTAGTCTCTCAACTTTTTGCGCCATCTTTTTGTTGGCAATAATAGGAATTACCTTTAGACCCTTATCTAGCCAGTAGTCAAAATATTTTTGAGGATTTCCTGCACCACAAGTTATAATTTTTACTCCCTCTTCCACAACAATTTTATTGAGCTCGTCAATGGCTGGGTGAATCATTACCATATTTACGCCAAAGGGTTTATCAGTCATCTTTTTAATTTTTCTAATTTCATTCCTAACTTCATCTGGACTAAAGCCGCCAGTAGCAATCATGCCAAGGCCACCAGCTTCTGAAACCGCACCTGCAAGCTCTGATGTAGAAATATTTGCCATAGCTCCCTGCAAAATTGGATACTTAATATTTAATAGATGGGAAATTTTCATTTTTACCTCCATAATTTATAATTTTTTTTATTTTTTGTGATTTTATTTTTAAATTGTTATTTATATCTACCCCAAAAGCCAATTCCCTCACTTTATAAAGATTTATTTTTTTTAAACCGTTTTCAAATTTGTAGCTTTGTATAAATATTATACAATTTTTCGCCCCAATATCCTTTTTTATTTAATTGACATTTTATATTAGTTATTGTAATATAAAAATAGCAAATAAACATTTTCATAAAATTTTAGTTTATTTGAATAATGTCAAGGAGGATTATTATGACAAAGAAAAAATTTATGACACTCATGATGCTTATTGCTTTGGTTGCAGTTACTTTAACTGCTTGTGGCGGTGGCGGAAACAAAAAAGAAGAACCTGCTAACAATGCTACTAAAACTGAAGAAAACGCAAAGACAGAAGAAGCTTCTGCCGAAATGACAGCTGAAGGTTTAATGGAAACTAAAGGCGGATTCATGTCAGTTGCAACTGGTGGTACTGGTGGTACATATTATCCACTAGGTGGAGCACTTTCTAACATTCTTAATAATGCAGGTGTTAACTACACAGCTACTGCACAAGCTACTGGTGCTTCTAAAGAAAATGTTGAACTTGTTACTAAGGGAGACGCAGAAATCGCATTTATTCAAAACGACGTTGCTTACTATGCAGCTAACGGAACTGATACTTTCGAAGGACAAAAGAAACCTTCTCTAAGAGGTCTATGCTGTCTATATCCTGAAATCGTACAAATAGTTGCTTCTGATGAATCAGGAATTAAAACTATTGACGACTTAAAGGGCAAGAGAGTTGCTGTTGGTGCTCCAGGTTCTGGTGTTGAAGTTAACGTAAAACAAATTCTTGATATCCACGGAATCACTTATGATGATTTAGGAAAAGTTGACTATCTATCTTTCGCAGAAGCTGCTGACCAAATTAAATCTGGTCAAATTGATGCAACATTCTTAACTGCAGCAATTCCATCTTCAGCTATTACTGAACTAGCAACTACTCATGATGTTCACCTAGTTCCAATTGCAGAAGATAAAGCTGAAGCTCTTATCGCAAAATATCCATTCTATGTTAACCTACACATCACTCCTACAGAATACAAGGGACAAGACCAAGAAATCTCTGTAGTAGCAGTACAATCAATGCTAGCTGTTGACGAAAAAATGGCTGAAGAAGACGCATACAATATCGTTAAACTTTTATTCGAAAACCTTGATACTATGAAGGAATCTCACGCAAGAGGTGGCGACATCGCTCTTGATAAAGCTCTTGACGGTATGAGTATTGAAGTTCACCCAGGTGCACAAAAATATTTCGATGAAGTTAAAAAATAATGAATGGTAGAAATAAAGAGGGCATTGGAAAGAAGTTTTTCTTTCCAATTCTCTTTATTATAATAGTTTTTTTTATTTTATCCTTTGTGAAAATCGACGCAATAATAATAAAATCTTACTTTAATGGAGACCTATTAAAGATAGAACACTTAAAGGATAAGGAAAGGTTCGGCATAGTCTATACCCATTCCGTTGAAAGGTCAGAGACTAGTGAATGGTATGAAGTTCGCGATGGCAAATTAATACTTATGGAACAAAGATATCGCGACCAAGGTGCAGGTCTTCCTGTAAATTTAATATACAAGTTTAAATACGCCGATGACGGTAGTTTTTGCCTATATGATATGAACGTTCCCTTTGAAACTGTTGTTTATAGGACTGGGGCTGTCATAGCAAATCACAAACTTGTTATCAATGGAAGGACCACTCCCTTTTTAGATTTTTCTGAACCGAGAGAAGCTTTAGAATTTTCTACTGAACATATCTCACTTTTACAATACGCACTAAGGAGGTGCCAAATTGAGCGAAGATAAAAAATTAAATGAAAATTTAGAATCTGAAGAAATAAAAACAGAGGATTCAAAACTAGATTCACAAGATCCGTCTTCTGAAGCTAGTTTTACTAAGACTGCCGAAGAACTTGGCGCAATGAATGTTGACGAATTAATGGAACAATATGACCTTGAAACTAGTAAACTTCGTAAGTTATCTGGTAAGGTTGCCCTATTTATTACAATCGTTGCAATTTTAATGTCTGCTTTCCATTTATTTACAGCATGGCATGGTACACTTTTAGCTATGAAGCAAAGATCTCTTCACTTAATCTTTGCCTTTACTCTTGGATTTGCACTTTATCCAGGATTTAAAAAGTCATCAAAAGATAAAATTGATATCACTGATTGGCTACTTATTATTTTATCAGTTGGAGTATGGGGCTACATATTCTTTAATGTAGAAGCAATTGCCCTTAAGGGTGGTCAAATGTCCACTACAGATATGATTCTTGGTGTTCTTGCAGTTCTTCTTACTCTTGAAGTCACAAGAAGAGTTGTAGGACCAGAACTTCCTATCGTTACTATAGTATTCCTACTATTTGCTTACTTCGGCAGACATATGCCAGGTATATTTGCCCACAGAGGCTTTAATGTTACTAGAATTGTTTCACACATGTATATGACTACTGAAGGTATTATGGGTACACCTCTTGGAGTATCTTCTACTTTCGTATTTATGTTTATACTATTTGGATCCTTCCTAGACAAAACTGGTGTTGGTGAATTCTTTATAGACTTTGCTTACGCTTTAACTGGTTCTACAAGATCAGGCCCAGCTATGACATCAGTTCTTTCTTCAGGACTTATGGGTTCAATCTCAGGTTCATCTGTAGCTAACACAGTTACTACTGGTGCCTTCACAATTCCACTAATGAAATCAGTTGGTTACAAACCTCACTATGCAGGTGCCGTAGAAGCTACTGCATCTACTGGTGGACAAATCATGCCTCCAGTAATGGGAGCTGCTGCTTTTATCATGGCAGACTTCACTGGTTTCCCTTACATTTCAATTGTTAAGGCTGCAATTATCCCAGCTGTTCTATACTATATAGCTGTTGGTACAATGGTTCACTTGGAAGCTTGTAAACTTGGCCTTAAAGGTATGCCAAGAGAATCACTTCCAAAAGTTTCACACATTTTAAGAAAACAAGGTTATTTAACTCTACCTCTTATTGCAATTATCTTCATGTTGGTTAAACAATATCCACCAACAATGGCTGCTTTAACTGGTATAGTAATTGGCGTTATAGTTGCCATGACAGTATCTCTTATCAAAAAAGATAATTCCTTTACTCCTAAAGATATTCTTGGAGCAATGGAAGCAGGTGCTAAGGGTGCTGTTGGTGTAGCTTGTGCCTGTGCTTGTGCTGGTATGATCGTAGGTGTTGTAACGCTTACTGGTTTCGGTCTAAAGATTGCAGAAGTAATCGTACAAATAGCTCAAGGTAGACTTATCCCTACACTACTTCTTACAATGGTATCTTCAATTATCCTTGGAATGGGACTTCCAACAACTGCAAAATACATCGTACTTGCAACAATGGCTGTTCCAGCAATAACAAAACTTGGTGTAAACCTAATGTCAGCTCACTTATTTATCCTATACTTTGGTGTAGTTGCCGACGTTACTCCTCCAGTAGCCCTAGCTGCTTACGCAGGAGCAGGTATCGCAGGTGCAAACTCAATGAAGACTGGTTTCCAAGCCTTCAAACTTGCCATAGGTGCCTTCATAATACCTTACATCTTTGTTATTAACCCACATTTAATAATGGTAGATTCCATAGTAGGAACAACAGTAAATTGGCTTCCAGTAACAGCTGCTCTACCAACAATTGTAACTGCACTTATTGGTACAATTTGCTTGGCAGGTACAGTTGAATCTTACCTATTTGGAAACCTAAGAATATGGCAAAGAATTATACTTCTTTTAGCTGCCTTCGCACTACTTGATCCAAAGCTTCTTACTGACGCAATTGGACTTGCTGCTCTAGCATTTATCTTTGTAACACAAAAAATGCTAAATAAAAATAAACCAGCAGCAACTGCCTAATCTATAAAATTTAATAATTTTAAAAATTTTATAATATCTGTTGGGGAGTAAATCTCTAACAGATATTTTTTTGCAAAAAAATAGCTCTATAATATTTTTTGGGATTAAATCTCTAAAAAATATTTCGCAAAAAAATTGCACCTATAGCTTGATTAATTCTAAAATAAACAAAGGCATAAGTGCAAAATTTTTATTTAAAATTTATTATAGCTTAACATAAAAAAAAGGAGCCCATGGACTCCTTTTATCCTTATCTTATCCTCTTACTCTTTCATTTTCTTTGTCGTAGAAAACTCTGTCGCATAATTTTGCCTTTAGGCTGCCTGCCTTAGCTTTAATTTCAACTTCTTTTCCTTCCACTGCACATTCTTTTTCAATTAAGCAGTAGCCAATAAATTTTTCAAGAGTGTAGCCATAAGTGAATTTAGTAACCTTGCCGATTTCCTTACCATCACATAGAACTGGATCTCCTGCTTCAACTTGACCTTCTCCTAAAAGTTCAAAGCCGAAAAGATCTCTCTTAATATTTCCCTTTGCCTTTAGAAGTTCATCCTTGCCAATGAAGTCGCTGTCCCAGTGAACTGTCCAGCCATAGCCAACTTCAAGAGGATTTGTGCCTTCAAGGTCGCTCATTAAAACATAGCCCTTTTCTCCTGGCAAACTTCCAATAATTACATCAGTGGTAATATTAACTAAGCCAAATTCCTTGCCGCATTCCTTAATTTTTTCTTCGAGAACTTCCTTCTTGCCGCTTTCAACATAAAGTTCGTAGCCAAGTTCACCTGTGAAGCCTGCCCTTGCAACCATAATATCTAAGTCGCCAACTGTGTTGTCTTTAATAGTGAAGAATTTCATAGAAGAAATGTCCTTGTCCACAATTTTATTTACAAGATCTCTTGACTTTGGACCTTGAAGAGCAAACATAGTTAGCTTTGAAGTAATGTCCTTGTAGTCTATGTCGCAGCCGCCCTTAAACTTGTCGAACCACTTAATCATCTTGTCAATGTATAAAGTTGAAATCAAATACTTGTCATCTTCCAACCTAAAAACAATAACATCGTCAATAATTTTTCCCTCTTCATTTAGCATTGTAGTGTAAAGTGCGTGACCCTTTTTCATATTTTTTATGTCATTTACAAAAACTTTGTCTAAAAAAGTTGCTGCATCCTTACCCTTGACATCTAAAACTTGGTGAGTGAAATCATAATAACCAACGCCATTTCTAACAGCTTCGTGTTCTTTTCTTCTTAATACATCATTTTTCATAAAATCACTTTCCTTTATCACGTTACAAAAATAAATCTCTCACCCCTAATATACCCTCAAAAGTATTTTAAAAACAAAAAGCACAAGACATATATCTTGCGCTTTCTTTATCAAGGATTTATTTTATGAAATATTATTTAACTTTTTGTTTAATTGATTTTCTTAGTGTTAATACTATTGAAATTACAGCAATTAATATAAATACAAGTGATATTGGTTTTTGTATAAATATCATCCAATCCCCTTTATTTTGCATAAGAGCCTGCCTTAAATTTAATTCTGTCATTCCACCTAATATAAATCCAATAATTAGTGGTGTGGTAGGAATCCCAAACTTTTTAAAAGCGAATCCCATTAAGCCAAAAAGAAATACGCAAATAACATCAAATAATGTAAAGTTTGCACAGTAAGCTCCTAAAACACAACAAACTAAAACCAATGGTAATAATATATACTTTGGAATATCTAATAATTTTACAAAAATTCGAAGCCCAGCTCTTTCAAAGACTAACATAAATACATTTGCTACTAGTAAAGCGATAAATATACCATACACATATTTACCACTTTTGTCAAAAATTAGTGGTCCAGGTGAAATTCCATGAATTGTAAGTCCACCTAGAAATACTGCTGTTGCAACATTACCTGGTATACCCATTGTAATTAACGGAATTAATGATCCTCCAATTACTGCATTATTTGAAGTTTCAGATGCTATTACACCTCTAATATTACCTTTACCATACGTTTCTGGGTTTTTTGAACTATTCTTTTCAGCTGTATAGGCTAATATACTGGCTGTCGATCCACCTATACCCGGTAAAATACCAATACCTAATCCTATTAAAGCTGATCTTAAAATGTTTAACCAGTTTTCTGATAGCTCTTTTAAAGTAATTCCAAACCCTTTTAAGTCATATGGAGTTTTTTCGGCTTTTATTACAATTGAATTTCTATTAAACCCAGCCAAAATAATATCTGTTACTGCATAAACCCCTATTAGTATTACAACTGTCTCGAAACCTCCGTAAAGCTTTGTTATTCCAAAAGTAAATCTTCTAACTCCATCAATTGGCGCTATTCCAACCAGAGAAAGAACTAACCCAAATAATCCAGATAATATACCTTTAATCAAAGAATCTCCTGATAAACTTGCAATTATTGTAAGGGAAAAAACTGCTATTGCGAAGTATTCAACAGATGTGAATAATAATGTTACCTTAGAAAGTCCAGGTGAAATGAACATTAATGCAAATATACTTAAAAGACCACCTATAAATGAAACTAAAATTCCTGTGCCAAGTGCCTTTCCCGCCTGACCATTTTCCGCCATTGGAGCACCATCAAAAAGAGTTGCTATGGATGATGGTGTCCCAGGTATCTTAAGTAAAATGGCTGAAATCAATCCACCTGAAATTCCTCCTAAATATAAACCTACTAATAAAGAAATCCCATTCATGGGTTCCATTCCAAAAGACATAGGCAAAAATAACACTAATGCCATTGTTGCTGATAAACCAGGAATTGCCCCAAATACTATCCCTATAATGACGCCAATTAATATTAACATTAGTGTAAAGGGATTAAAAATCATCGTCATTGCTTCTAATACCAAAGTTTTCCCCCTTTCAAAAACCAAATAATCCTTTTGGTAAAGGCATATTAATTAATCTAGTAAATACATAATATACAAATATTGGAAATAAAATAGAAATAGCTACAAAAATAGGAAAATTTCTTTTCTCTTTTGGTGATAGGATCAATATTTGGATAAATAAATATAGAGATGTTCCTATAAGGAATCCTACTTTTTGATATAAAACGGAATAAATCCCAATCAACACAATGGTAGATAATCCTCCAAAAAAATCTCCTTTTTCTTTAACCTCTTCTTCTTGTTCTTGCTCTTTCCTCAAGTTAATAAATAAATTTATTACCGAAAGTATTATAATTGCAACCGCAATTACTTTAGGAAAATAACCCGAACCAAGTTCATTCTTCATAAGAGGCTTGATATTCATAGCTTGTAGGTATATGAATATACCTACAAGCATAAATAAAATTGAAATTATTATTTCTCTAACTCTTTTTGTCATACTTCATCTCCCGATTATTTTATGCCAAATAAATCTTTTAGTCTTTGTACCTCTAATTTATCTTCTTCAATTGAAGTCTTCCCATCCCTATATATAGATTTAGCATAATATTTTTCTAATGTGCTTTTAAACTCTTCTGATTCAGTAACTTTTTTAATTGACTCTGATAATTTATCAACAATAGCTTGATCTGTTCCCTTCGGAAATCTAACTTCATAAATTTTAGGCATTACTACATCATAACCTTGTTCTTTTAAAGTTGGAAATTCTTCTAATCCTTTTAATCTTTCATCAGAACAAACACCAAGAACTACAAAATCACCTTTTTCTACATAATCAGCAACATTCATGAAATTTACCACTATAATGTCACATTGATCTTGGATGAATGAAGTCAATCTTTCAGATGTACTGGAGCCAACATCTATTTTGTCTAATTCTATCCCCATAGTTTTTTCCATTTGAGTTGCAACCGCATGAGTCGCACCATAGTATGTGCTAGAATATCTTAGCTTTCCAGGGTTTTCTTTAGCCCAAGCTATCATTTTATCTAATGAATCCCATTTGCTTCCTTTTTTTGCTAATAAAGTATAGGTATCATCTTCAGCAACAGTTGCTACAGTTTCAAAATCATCTAAAAATGAAAATTCATTTGCATTAGCTGCTTCTTGAGCTAGCGCAGCCCCAGTATGGTTGAATAACATAGTATTTCCATCTGGCTTCGCATCTAATACACTTGATGCTCCAACTACTCCTGCCGCACCTGTAGTATTAACTACTACAAAATTTTGATTTAATTCTTTTTGCAATTGTAATGCCATTTGTCTAGCATAAGTATCAGTGTCTCCACCTGCACCATATGGTACAACTACTGTGACAGTATCTGTTGGCCAGTTGACTCCTTCTTCACTGCTTGCTGTATCTTTACCTTTGTCACTACTACAACCTACTAGTAGTACACATGTTAATGCTACTAAAGTTAATATTGTACTGAATTTCTTTTTCATAATATCCTCCATATTAATATTTATAAAAATCATCAATGATTTCGTATTCTTTTTCTTTTAATAATTTATTTACCCAATCTCTATTTGACTCATTATTTTTAGCTTTTTCTAATTTTACTTCATCTTTCTTTTTAAACTCTTTTGCTTCTTCTAAAACTTTTTCTGCATCTTTGTTTGGAATAACTATTACTCCATCTGGATCTGCTAGAATTATATCTCCAGGATTTACTGATACACCTCCACAGGCAATTGGTACATTAATTTCTCCTGGTCCTTCTTTATAGGGTCCTCCCGGTGTCGTACCAGTGCAATATACTGGAAAATTCCATTTACCAATTTCATCAATATCTCTTATTGGTCCATCTAAAATTATGCCTGCTACTTTTTTTACTTCAAAAAGATAAGCCATCATAATTTCACCCATTAGTGCTCTTGTAGTATCTTCCTCATTTGATACTACAAGTACATCCCCTTCTTGGCAGATATTTAATGCTGCATGAAGTGTCAAATTATCTCCAGCTCTACATTTAACTGTTAGTGCAGGTCCACACATCATTTGTAACTTTGGTTTAGTTACTAATTTAATTCTAGGATTCATTGCAGAATTTCTCCCCATTACATCACATGTATTTGATGCTGGAATTTCTTTAAATTCCTCAATTAACTTTTTATCTGGTAAAATCCTCTTTAAATAAATTCTCTTTCCAACTGACATATTAATTTTCAACTCCTTTTAAAACACTTACTACATCTTTCCATGTTTTATTATCTTTTTCAGCAACTTTTGAAAAATCATAATTGGCTAAAATTTCTAGCTTTTTCTTTGTTGCTTCACTCATAAGTGAATCTAAATTTTTGTCTTCAAGCATTTCTATACTTCCGCCAATTTCAAATGCACGTCTCTTAGCATGAATAGCTGAGCCAGTAGAAATTCTATTTAGGTGGCTCATAAAACTAATTCCATCTAAACTGTCACTAATTGAATTAAGGACAAAATCTGAAACACCATAGCTATCAGATGCCATAACGAGTTCTATCATTAAAGCTGAGATACCTTTCATAAATATACTTCTTATTAATTTTATTGAAGTTGCAGATCCAGGTTTCTCATTTACATAAGTAATATTCATTCCATATTTTTCAAAATCTTCAATAAATTTTTTTGCTTTTTCACCACTAACATAAAATGGAACTTTATGTTTTAGCTTTGGTAGTGACCCTAACATTGAAGCATCTATATATGAAACATTTTTTTCGTCTAAAATATTTTTGCATTTATCTTTTATTGCTGGAGAACTTGCACTCACATCAACATATATGCAAGTATCTTTTATATAAGCACTTATTTCTTTACAAGCATCTAATGCTACAAAGGCTGGAACAGCAACAAATACATAATCTATGCCATCAAAAAAGCCTTCATAAGAATCTGTTACTTTCATATTTAATTCATTTGATCTTTTTTTTATCAATGAATTGCATTCATTATTGAAAACATTTACATCAAATGATTTCATATTATTAATTCCTTCACTTTTTAATCCTTTTGCTAAACTGTAGGAAGCTTCACCAAATCCTACAAATCCTATATTCATACTTCATCTTCCTCCAATTGTTTTTTCTTTAAATTTATGATAACATTTACCTATGTTAAAGACAATTTTGATTTTTTTCATTTTTTGACAAGTTTTTCTTGTGGAGGCAATTATGAATTTTTTAAGTTTATATTATTTTGTGGAGTTATCTAAGGATTTGCATTTTACAAAAACTGCTGAAAGACTATATATTTCGCAACAAACCTTGAGTAATAACATAAAATCTCTTGAGAGTTATTACAATGTAAAATTGATAAATAGAAAGCCGAAGGTTACATTGACTTATGCAGGCGAAAAACTTCTGGCATTCGCAAAAGAAGTTTTATTAAAAAACAGAGACCTTGAAGATATGTTTTCAGATATTAACGATGATTTGTCTGGTTCTCTAAAATTTGGTGCCAGTATATCAAGAGCAACAATATCTCTTCCAAAAATATTTCCAGTTTTTACAAAAAAATATCCCAATGTGCAAATAAAATATGTCGATGATATTTCCAAAAATTTAGAACCATTGATTGTTAACAATGAGCTTGATTTTGCTATTGTAATAAGCGAAAGACCGGGACTAAATATTAAATCTTTAAAATTAATGGATGACCAAATTTATCTTTGTGTAACAAATAAATTATTAAAAGAATATTATCCTAATAATTATGAATATTTAAAAGAGAAGTCCAAAAAAGGAGCTTCTGTTGAAGACTTTAAATTACTTCCTTTTTCTATGATGTCAAATCGTTTAGGAAACAAAATAGAAAGTTTTTTTATTGAAAAGGAAATAGAGCCTAAAATAAATTTTTCCAGTACTTATTCTCAACTTATTATTCCCTTTTGTTCAAGCTCTCTTTCAGCTTGTTTTGCAAGTCACGCAACACTAATCTGTTTAAAAGAAGATGTAACAAATGATATGAATTTATTTCCCCTATTTCACAATGGAGAAGCTGTTCGCAGACCAATTACTCTTATCACGCAAAAAGATAGGTATATGAACTCCTACTCTAAATTCTTCCAATCATTAATAGTTGAACATTTTGATACAATAAAAAATATAAATTTAAACACATATCTTTTTAATAAATAATTTAAAAAATCCCGTCAAATTTTGATGTGTACCCATAAAACTGGACACAATATTTAATTAACTAATTGTAGTGGATGTTAACCTATACTTTGTAGGTGG